>JAAYSQ010000279.1 GCA_012523925.1 Clostridiales bacterium | reverse complement strand
CTGTCTTTGCGTCTTTCTCTGTCTTTGCGTCTTTTTCTATCTTAATATCTTTCTCTATCTTAATATCCTTCTCTATCTTAGTAGTTGCCTCTACTTTCGGGGTTTCCTCAGGCTTACTAACTTCTTTTGTAGCCTTTCTTTCTTCAATATCCTCATTTTTAGCTTCACTTTTTACTTCTTTTACATCTTCTTTTAATTCCTTTTTTACTTCTTTTGCTTCTTCTTTAACCTCTTCCTTTACTTCCCTTTTTACTTCTTTACTAGACTTTGGTTTCATAGCTTCCATAATTTCATTTGCAACGATTGGTTTATCATCCCACTCTGTAGCAAAGAATTCCTTCTCATTTAAGAAAAGAATGATTCCACCAATATCAGAGAGCCCATAACCTGAGTCTTTGATATTATTTGCATTCGATACATGCTTGCTATTCAATATCCTGTTTTTAAGCAAGGAATCTCCGAGGTAAATTAGCTCTATACCATTTTGGTTTCTATGGATTAAGTAAGTCGGAAAAATACTGTCTGGTTGTCCAGGCACTTGCACATGCAATGTAAATTTGCACTGACCATTTCTTGCTTCAATCCGGGCATACCCAACATTTTTTCTCTTTATTCCATTTTCATATCGATACATATACGAAACCATTCTTTTATAGTCAGCCAAAATTATCACTCCTTTATTATTGACAGTCTACACTGTTACATGATTCTATTAAATATATTCCGTTGAAAGCACCATTATTCCAAACCAATCCCTAATCCACTTTAAGCATCTGATGAATACTTTATTAACTTGGGAAGATGAAAGCCAAGCCATTAAAAAAACAGGTATCAAAAGATGCATGTGGCACCCTTCATACCTGTTATTTATAAACTACTTAATTTGTTTGTGAATATCTTGGATTGATATGACACCCGTAGCCTGCTTACTTCTCATCTGTCTAATTCCAGCAATTGATGCCTTCGCTGCTGCTATTGTAGTAACATAACTAATGTTTGCTTTAATCGCAGCTTTCCTAATATAGCTATCATCGTAGGTACTCTCTTTATCAATCGGTGTATTAACGATGATACTAATTTGACCATGCTCAATCGCATCTAATATATTTGGTCTCCCTTCATGTAATTTATTAATCTTCATTGCCGGTATTCCATGGGAAGTAATTAAATCATGGGTGCCTCCAGTCGCCAGTATAATAAATTCACATTCTACAAAGTCTCTAGCGATCCCAACAAGCTCCGCTTTATCTCGGTCATTGACACTTATTAGTACAGTGCCTTTTAGTGGAAGTTTTGTACCCGCTGCCTCTTGAGCTTTATAGAAAGCCTCACCGAAGTTTTCTGATAATCCAAGCACTTCACCGGTTGAACGCATCTCAGGTCCAAGAACTGGATCCACCTCAGGGAAAGTGTTGAAAGGGAATACCGCTTCTTTTACACCATAATGAGAAATCCTTCTATCTTGTAATTCTAATATGGGAGACGCTTTACCAGTGAATCCATTTGTAATAATCTGAGTCGCTAGCTGTACCATATTAATATTACAAACCTTAGAAACCAAGGGAACGGTTCTCGAAGCCCTTGGATTTGCTTCCAATACATAGACCGTTCCATTCTCAATTGCGTACTGCATATTCATAAGCCCGCAGACCTGTAACTCCTTTGCAATCTTTACGGTGTATTCCTTAATAGTATCTATATTCTCCTTTGTAATATTAAGAGAAGGTATCACACATGCGGAGTCTCCGGAATGAATGCCTGCAAATTCAATATGCTCCATTACCGCAGGCACAAATGCCTCTATACCATCACTAATTGCATCTGCCTCACATTCCAATGCATTACTTAGAAAACGATCAATTAGAATTGGCCGATCCTTTGTAACATCAACCGCTGACTTCATGTAGGTCTCAAGACTTTCATCATCATGAACTATCTCCATACCACGTCCACCAAGTACATAGGAAGGACGGACCATCACTGGATAGCCTATCTTCCTTGCAATCCTAAGGGCATCCTCCTCATGAAATGCCATTCCAGACTCAGGCATTGGTATTCCTAAGCTTTCCATCATTCCGCGGAAATGATCCCTATCTTCTGCTAAATCAATCGTTTTTGGCGTTGTTCCAAGAATACGAACGCCATTAGCTTGCAATTTTGCAGACAGATTAAGTGGAGTCTGCCCTCCAAATTGGGCAATAACACCGAGGGGTTTCTCTTTCTCATATATGCTTAATACATCCTCTACGGTTAATGGTTCAAAGTATAATTTATCCGATGTATCCGCATCGGTGGAAACGGTTTCCGGGTTACAGTTCACAATAATTGTTTCAAAACCTAATTCCTTTAAGGCGAAAGCTGCATGAACACAACAATAATCAAATTCTATACCCTGACCTATGCGATTTGGGCCCCCACCTAGGATCATAATCTTAGAGTTAGAAGAGCTTGGAGACTTATCTTTATTTATATGATATGTCGAATAATAGTAACAAGAAGACTCCGTCCCACTTACATGGATCCCTTCCCAAGCCCGCTTAATACCTGCCAGCAATCTACTTTCCCGTACATTCCTCTCAGAGACTTCTAGCAGTATACTTAAATATTTATCAGAAAATCCATTTAATTTAGCATTTCTCAAAAGATTAGCTGGTGGAATTGTTCCCTTGAATTTCTTTATTTCCTCCTCCTCAGATACCAACTCCTTCATTTGCTCAATAAAATAATGCTTAATCTTTGTTAATTGATGGAGTTCTTCAATGGTAGCGCCTTTTCTTAAAGCTTCATACATTATAAATTGCCGTTCGCTGCTAGGGTAATGGAGCATGTTAAGTAACTCTTCCTTAGATTTAGTATTATAGTCTTTTGCATATCCCAACCCATAACGACCGATTTCTAAGCTTCGGATAGCTTTTTGAAGAGCTTCTTTGTAGGTTTTACCTATACTCATTACCTCTCCAACAGCACGCATTTGGGTGCCTAATTTATCCTCAACAGACTTAAACTTCTCAAAAGCCCATCGCGCAAATTTGATAACTATATAATCATTATCCGGAACATATTTGTCCAAAGTTCTATATTTACCACATGGTATGTCGGAGAGATTTAAACCTACCGCAAGCATGGCGGATATAGAAGCAATCGGAAATCCAGTAGCTTTAGAAGCAAGAGCGGAAGACCTGGAGGTTCTAGGGTTTATTTCAATTACAGTAATCCTTCCGGTATTCGGATCATGAGCAAACTGTACATTTGTACCTCCAATAACCCCAATCGCGTCCACAATTTTATAAGCCTGCCTTTGTAATTCCTTCTGAAGCTCCTTAGAAATGGTCAACATAGGAACCGTACAGAAAGAATCACCAGTATGTACACCAAGAGGGTCAATATTTTCAATAAAACAAACCGTTATCATTTTCCCTGATGAATCGCGAATCACTTCCAGCTCAAGCTCATCCCAACCAAGAATAGATTCCTCCACTAACACCTGGCCGACTAAACTAGCTTGCAGCCCCCGAGAAACCACAAGTTTTAGTTCCTCGCTGCTATATACTAAACCGCCTCCTGCACCTCCCATGGTATAGGCTGGGCGAATAACCACTGGATATCCTAGTTTCTCTGCAATCTTAAGTGCTTCCTTCACGGTATAGGCCACTTCACTTCTAGGCATATTTATACCAAGCGATTTCATTGTCTTTTTAAATGCGACCCGATCTTCTCCTCGTTCAATCGCATCTATTTGTACACCAATCACCTTAACCTTATATTTCTCAAGTACTCCAGCTTTTGCTAGTGCAGCGCATAGGTTAAGCCCGGATTGTCCTCCTAAGTTCGGAAGTAAGGCGTCCGGCCTTTCCTTTTCAATAATTTGTGTCAAGCGTTCCACATTTAATGGCTCGATATAAGTAATATCAGCAATCTCTGGGTCTGTCATAATCGTAGCCGGATTGGAATTAACGAGTACAATTTCATAACCCAGTTTCTTAAGAGCCTTACAGCCCTGTGTTCCAGAATAGTCAAACTCGGAAGCCTGCCCAATTACAATCGGACCAGAACCAATAATCAATATTTTATGGATATCTGTTCTTTTTTTCATGTTAATCCTCCATCCTATTCCTGGGATTGTGTAATTTATTAAATCATAATAGGCATTGTTTGCTTTTTACTATTAATGCATTATTTCAAAAGCATTCTTACTCCCCCCATCTTGTCATCAATTTGCTTTCTTTCATTAATAGTAATTTCTATATATGAACAATTCCTTATAATTATTCATAGCTCAAAAACACTCTACCCCTATATAAATCAGACATCTTTGTGCACTGTATTCCTTTTACAGTTTTAATCGGTTTGTATTCCTCGATTAACATTTTTTATTATTATAGATTATTTCTTATAATTATGCAATAATAATTTCAAATTTGTTATTTAAATTAGTTATTAAATATATTTATACAATATAAAAATTAAAACCACTCCCTATGTAATAGAAGTGGTTTAGATAAATCCTATATTTTATTATTCATTTTTGACATTATCAAAAAGGCG
>JAAYSQ010000008.1 GCA_012523925.1 Clostridiales bacterium | reverse complement strand
GGACTTGGTATTATTGCAGCAGGTACTGCTCCGATTGACTATCTACGTGCTGAGATCCGCAAAGCGAAGGAACTAACGCAGAAACCTTTCGGAGTTAACATTATGTTAATGAGTCCTACTGCGGCCGATGTTGCAAGGCTAGTTTGTGAGGAAGGTGTTAAGGTAGTTACTACTGGAGCTGGTACACCGGGGAAATATATGGCGATGTGGAAAGAGCATGGCATAAAGGTGATTCCTGTCGTTCCTTCCGTTGCTATTGCAAAGCGAATGGTACGAGGCGGAGCAGATGCAGTTATCGCGGAGGGAACAGAAGCCGGAGGTCATGTTGGAGAACTTACCACTATGGTGCTAGTTCCACAGATTGTTGATGCAGTGGATGTTCCGGTTATCGCAGCCGGAGGAATTGCAGATGGTAGAGGAGTTGCAGCAGCTTTTATGTTGGGAGCTGATGGTGTACAGGTAGGTACCCGTTTCCTAAGTGCTTACGAGTGTAACATTCATCCAAATTATAAGAAAAAGGTACTAAATGCAAAGGATATAGATACGATTGTTACCGGACGAAGTACTGGACATCCGGTGAGGGTACTTAAGAACAAATTAACCCGAAAGTATACGGAATTGGAAAATAACAAAGCTCCAATTGAAGAAATTGAGAATTTAGGAGTGGGTGCTTTAGCTAAGGCCGTTGTTGAAGGGGATATGGATTACGGTAGCATTATGGCTGGCCAAATTGCTGCACTAGTAACGAAAGAGCAAAGCTGCAAAGATATTATTACTGAAATGATTACTGAAGCCAATATGCTCCTAGGCAAATAATAGTTATAATTTTGCAGATAAGATATTAATAAGGGCATGTTTCTATGAAAGCTATGCTTAAGAAACATAAGCTAATGAAAGGCGTGGAATGAACATGGAAAAAACAGCATTTCTATTTGCTGGACAGGGAGCTCAATATATTGGGATGGGGAAAGAACTTTATGATAAATATCCAGTATGCAAGCAGACATTTGATGAAGCGAGTGAATGCTTGCATATGGATTTGGCTGAATTGGTATTCGAAGGAGATAAAGAACAATTAGATCTTACAGAGAATACCCAACCCTCTATTGTTACTATGTCGATAGCAGCGTATCGTGCATTGGTAGAACATAATATTGTTCCTTACGCCATGGCAGGATTAAGTCTCGGGGAATACAGTGCGCTTACAGCTAGTGGAGTATTTCAACTATTTCAAGTAATACCACTAGTTCAAAAAAGAGGTAAATTTATGCAGGAAGCTGTTCCCAAAGGGCTTGGAAAAATGACTGCAATCCTAGGCTTATCTCAGGAAAAAGTATGTGCTGCTTGTGAAGAGGCAAAGGAATATGGAATTGTTGAGCCCGCAAATTTTAACTGCCCCGGTCAAATTGTTATTGGTGGAGAAGTAAAAGCGGTGAATGAAGCAAGTATAATAGCAAAAGAAAAAGGCGCATTGAGGACTATTGATTTATCAGTAAGTGCACCCTTCCACACTTCAATGCTAAAGCCAGTAGCAGATCGTTTAAAAGTAGAACTAGAACCCATAATTCTTGGGGAGATGAATACACCTGTACTTAGTAATGTTAACGCAGAATATATTCATAGTTTAGACGAGGTAAAGGACCTACTATATAAGCAGGTTATGAGCAGTGTATTGTGGGAGCAGATTATTCGTAAATTAATTGCAGATGGGGTTCAAAATTTTATTGAAATTGGACCTGGCAAAACATTATCAAGTTTTGTAAGAAAGATTGATCGTAAATTAGGAATTTATAATGTGGAAGATATCGCTTCCTTGGAAGCAACCGTTTCTGCATTAAGCTAAGCCTAGTAATAATGAAAATAGATGTTAAGAAAGCACAGAAACGAGGTGGATTATGCTCAAAGGAAAAATAGCGGTAGTAACCGGTGCTGGAAAAGGAATCGGTAGAGCGATAGCTCTGCAATTGATAGAAGCTGGTGCTAAGGTGGTTATCAATTACCGAAGCAGTGCAGCGCAGGTAGAAGAATTACTCGCTGAGATTAAAGATGCTGGTGGAGAAGCTATTGCAGTGCAGGCTGATATTAGTAAAGAAGATGAAGCAAAAGGTCTCATCCAGACAGCCGTTAAACAATTTGGAAGATTAGACATCTTAGTAAATAACGCAGGTATTAACAAAGATAACCTACTAATGCGTATTTCTGAGGTGGATTTTGATAGAGTTATTGATACAAATCTAAAAGGTACCTTTTTCTGTTTGAAGCATGCAGCTACTGTAATGCTAAAGCAGAGAAGTGGAAAAATTATTAACATGTCCTCTGTGGTAGGTATTACCGGTAATATCGGTCAGGCGAATTATGCAGCCTCAAAGGCAGGTGTTATTGGACTTACCAAAACTGCAGCGAGAGAGCTAGCAAGCAGAGGAATTAATGTAAATGCAATTGCCCCAGGGTTTATAGAGACTGAAATGACGGATAAATTACCAGACAAAATAAAGGATGCTTGCATTACCAATATACCATTTGGTAGATTTGGAGCCGCAAAAGAAATCGCTAGCGTAGTATGTTTCTTGGCATCTGAGGCAGCAAGTTATATAACTGGTCAAGTGATACAGGTTGATGGTGGCATGGTAATGTAATATGAAGGAGGAATACCAGTATATGAAACGTAGAGTAGTGATTACGGGGATGGGCGCAATTACACCTATTGGTAATAGTGTTGAAGAGTTCTTTGCCAATGTGAAAGCGGGAAAATGTGGACTTGATTTTATTACTTCCTTTCAGACGGATGGTTACTCGGCAAAGATAGCAGCAGAGGTGAAAGACTTTGACCCCAAGAACTATATGGAGTTTAAAGAGGCAAAAAGGATGGAACGTTTCTCTCAGTTTGCTATGGCAGCAGCAAAGGAAGCCGTAGAGGATTCAGGTATAGATTTTGATAAAGTGAATAGGGAGCGTTTTGGCGTTATCGTGGGTTCAGGTATAGGTGGCATTGAAAGTATTGAAAAGGAAGAGCAGAAGCTGCTTGAGAAAGGACCAAGGAGAATCAATCCTTTATTTATACCAATGATAATCACTAATATGGCTGCAGGAAACATTGCCATTAAGTATGGTGCTAAGGGTGTATGCACCAACGTTGTTACTGCTTGTGCTACTGGTAGCCATTGTATCGGTGAGGCATTTCGCAGTATCAAACATGGATATTCTGATTTGATATTAGCTGGTGGAACGGAAGGTTCTATAACACCGTTAGCGATTGCCGGTTTCACCTCATTAACAGCCCTATCTACAAGTGAAGACCCTAAGAGAGCATCGATACCTTTTGATAAAGAAAGAAATGGTTTTGTAATGGGTGAAGGTGCAGGAATTCTCTTATTAGAGGAATATGAGCATGCCAAAGCTAGAGGAGCAAAAATCTACGGAGAAGTAGTTGGATATGGTGCAACTTCCGATGCTTATCATATTACTTCCCCTGCTCCAGACGGTGAAGGAGCAGCAAGAGCTATGATAAGTGCTATGGAGGAAGCTGGCATTACTCCAGATGATATTTCTTATATCAATGCTCACGGAACCAGTACACCTCTAAATGATAAATATGAGACTGCTGCAATAAAGAGTGCAATGGGGGATGCAGCTTATCGTATTCCTATTAGTTCAACCAAATCTATGATCGGCCACCTACTTGGTGCTGCAGGGGCAGTAGAAGCAGTAGTTTGCGTCAAATCGATTACTGACAACTTTATTCCCGCTACAATAGGGTTATCTGTTCAAGATGAGGAATGTGATTTAGACTACGTGCCTGGAGTTGGAAGGGAGAAAAGGGTATGCTATGCTATGTCCAATTCTTTAGGATTTGGAGGACATAATGCTACCCTAATCTTTAAGAGTATGGATGCTAGCCAGTAAATGGCACAGAAATGAGGTAAGTATGGAATATAAGAAAATTCTTGAATTAATAAAGGAAATGAATAAGACGGATCTAACTGAGATAGAAATTGAGCAGGAAGGCTTTCGTCTTTCTCTTAAGAAAGAATGTGTAAAGCCCATGGCCCAGGTTCCAGTTCCTCAGGTCTATGCAGATGCTCCTGCACCAGTGACGGTGGAAACACCTGCTATGGTTGAGAATAATCCAGCGGAATTTCAGTTGGAAGATATTCCTGGGAACAAGGTACTATCACCTATGGTTGGTACTTTTTACGCAGCAGCTTCGCCTGAAAAACCGCCCTTTGTAAAGGTGGGAGATAAGGTGAAGAAAGGTCAGACTTTATGCATTATTGAAGCGATGAAGTTAATGAATGAGATTGAAAGTGATTATGATGGAGAAGTAGTGAAAATACTAGTTAATAATGAGCAGATGGTGGAGTTTGGGCAGCCGTTATTTATTATTCAATAAAAGAGGGTTTGATTAATTAAGGGGTTTTGTGACTGTGTCGGGCAGTTGCCAGTGGATGTCATAAATGATAAATAAAGTGTGTTTTTATATACATGTTTTTGGATTATAGCATATGAACTATTTGAGAAAATACTTTATGGTTATTTTCTATTTAATTGCTGTAACTGTAGAAAGGATTTGCTATGTTGAATATTGAAGAAATTCAGAAGATTATTCCCCATAGACCGCCGATGCTTTTAATTGATCGGATTGAGGAATTAGAGGCTGGAATTCGGGCTGTAGGTAAAAAATGCGTAACAATGAATGAGCCTTTTTTTGTAGGACATTTTCCAGGTAAGGCAGTCATGCCTGGGGTAATTATATTGGAAGCGCTAGCGCAGACAGGGGCAGTGGCGATACTCAGCCTACCAGAAAACTCCGGTAAGATTGTTTATTTTGGTGGTATGGATAAGGTGAAGTTTAGACGTCAAGTTGTTCCGGGCGATGTATTGAGATTAGAAGTGGAAATTGTTAAAAATAAAGGTAGCTTTGGTGTAGGTAATGCAGTGGCTTATGTTGATGATGAAGTAGCTGTTCAAGCAACTCTTACCTTTGCTATTGGATAAATTCAAATAACAGAAGAAAAATTACAGAAAAACATAAGATGTCATAAGAAAAATAAGAGGGTATAAGAATATACACTTATGCCGGATCTTAAGGAAATCGTACCAAGTGTAAGGAGGGTTACGATGGTTAAGAAAATATTAATAGCAAACCGAGGTGAAATTGCTGTAAGAATAATTCGCTCCTGTAGAGAGATGGGAATTGAGACAGTAGCGGTTTATTCGGAAGCTGATAAGGAAGCTCTACATGTTATGCTAGCAGATGAAGCAGTATGTATAGGGCCGGCAAAGTCGAAAGACAGCTATCTAAACATACAGAATATCATCAGTGCAACTGTTCTTACAGGAGCTACCGCGATACACCCTGGTTTTGGATTTCTATCAGAAAATAGTTCCTTTGCTAGAATGTGCGAGGATTGCAATATAACATTTATTGGTCCCAAGGCAGATACTATTGATTTACTTGGTAACAAGTCAAAGGCAAGGGAAACCATGCAGAAAGCAGGTGTACCGGTGGTGCCTGGATCAGATGGTATTGTGGAAAATATTGAGGATGGTCTTGAGTTGGCTGATAAAATCGGTTACCCGGTTATGATAAAGGCTTGTGCTGGTGGCGGTGGAAAAGGAATGCGCGCTGTTCATAGGGAAGAGGATTTTGAAAATGCCTTTAACTCTGCAAAAGCGGAGGCCAAAGCAGCATTTGGTGATGACTCGCTTTATATGGAGAAACTGATAATCAATCCGAAACATATTGAGTTTCAGATACTAGCGGACTCCTTTGGTAATGTAATACATCTCGGAGAAAGGGATTGTTCTGTTCAGAGAAGAAACCAGAAATTGATGGAGGAATGCCCATCTCCAGTTATTTCAAAAGAACTCCGTCAGAAGATGGGAGATGCAGCTGTGAAAGCGGCAAAGGCAACCGGTTATGTAAATGCAGGCACTATCGAATTCCTTCTGGATGATAACAATAATTATTACTTTATGGAAATGAATACAAGAATTCAAGTAGAACATCCGGTTACGGAGATGGTGACCGGTGTTGATATTGTTTGCGAACAGATTAAGATTGCAAGTGGTGAAAAACTATCTTTTGCACAAGAAGATATTATATTTCGAGGTCATGCGATTGAATGCAGAATTAATGCGGAAGATCCCAAAAGGAATTTCATTCCTAGCCCAGGAAGAGTTGATAACTTACTACTACCTGGTGGCTATGGTATTCGTGTAGATTGTGCTTTGTATCCAGGATATACAATTCCTCCAAATTATGATTCGATGTTGGCGAAAATCATTGCCTATGGTAGTACCAGAGAAGAGGCTATACATCGTATGAAGAGAGCTCTGGTTGAAATTGTTATTGATGGAATACAGACCAATGCGGAATTCCAATATGCGCTTTTGGAGAAAGATGAGATCATAAGCGGAAACTATAATACTGGTTTGATAGAAGGAATGAAGTAATATGAACTTGAACCCATTTAGAGCAAAGAAATATGCAATCTCAAAAATATATCGTACCAGACCACAAGAAATAGAGAGACCTAGGGATATACCAGAAGGTGAAAGGCCCAATGTACCCCAAGGGATTATGACTAAATGTCCGCAATGCGGATATATGATATATACGAAAAATCTTACTAAAAATAATAAGCAATGTCAGGAATGTGGTTATTATTTTAAGATTTCTGCTTATGATCGAGTTACAATGATAATCGATGACGGTACCTTTGAAGAATACGATAAAGATCTTATCACAGAAGATCCTCTTGGTTTCCCTGAGTATGATTCCAAATTAAAGAGAACCCAGATAAAGACTGGGCTGGCAGATGGGATCGTAACAGGTAAGGGAAAAATCCATGGTATAGAGGTTATGCTAGGCGTCATGGAGCCAGCTTTCTTTATGGGAAGTATGGGTACTGTTATTGGAGAAAAATTGACAAGATTATTTGAACAGGCGATAGCAGAGAGATTGCCGGTAATTGTATTTACTGCTTCTGGAGGAGCTAGGATGCAGGAGGGAATCTTTTCTCTCATGCAAATGGCTAAGGTCAGCGCAGCAGTGGCTAAGCATAGTGAAGCAGGTTTACTCTATATTACAGTACTAACAGATCCTACTACTGGTGGTGTAACGGCAAGTTTTGCAATGCTTGGAGATATCATATTAGCAGAGCCGGGTGCCTTAATTGGCTTTGCTGGGCCTAGAGTAATCCAGCAGACGATAGGTCAGAAACTACCTGAAGGATTTCAGCGATCTGAATTTCTGCTAGAACATGGATTTGTAGATCGGATTGTGCCTAGAGAACAGCTAAAGCAAACACTTGGGACAATATTGAAACTGCATGACAATCTGGGAACAGAAGCCAAAGGATTAAATTAAGGGAGATTAATTGCAAGAATGGAGGGCATCATGGAAATTACAGCCTGGGAAAAAGTAAAGTTGGCTCGTATGTCTGTAAGACCGACCGGACTAGATTATATCAATCAAATTTTAGATAACTTTATTGAGTTTCATGGAGACAGATACTACGGAGATGATCATGCCATTGTTGGTGGTATAGCTTCCTTTGGGGGGGTACCAGTTACGGTAATAGCTCAGCAAAAGGGCAGGAATACCAAGGAAAATATCGTAAGAAATTTCTCTATGCCACATCCGGAAGGATACAGGAAGGCATTGCGGCTTATGAAGCAGGCAGAGAAATTCCATCGTCCTATTATCTGCTTTATTGATACCCCTGGAGCCTTCTGTGGGATTGGCGCTGAAGAAAGAGGTCAGGGAGAAGCTATTGCCTCTAATTTAGCGGAGATGATCTTGCTTAGGACTCCAATACTTACCGTGGTTATATCCGAAGGAGGTAGCGGTGGTGCTCTAGCTCTTGGTGTAGCAGACCGAGTATACATGTTGGAGCATGCAATCTATGCAATCCTTTCTCCAGAGGGCTTTGCCAGTATCCTATATAAGGATGCATCTAAGGCAGAGCAAGCTGCTGAGGATATGAAATTGACAGCACAGGATTTACTTAATTTTGGTATTATTGATGGAATTGTAGCAGAACCACAGGGTGGAGCTCATAATGACCCTCAGCAAGTGGCGGAAAATATAAAAATTATCCTTGAGAATGATCTCAAGGAGTTATTGGAGTTGCCGGTGGATCAACTACTTAGGCAGCGTTATCAAAAATTTCGAAAGATATAATAGAAAATCAAGCCGGATAAAATCAAGCCGGATTAAAAATATCCGACTTGATTTTACAAACAATTATTCTGAATTTTTTATAATAATTCGACTTATAAGTCTTGTGTAACTACAATTATCTATACTTTTAAGATGTGACTTTAGCTAAAATAGCTGATAAAGATAGAGTTCTTTAGTGAATCATATTTTCTTAAAATGCAAGATACTAGAGGTAAAGGTTCCTCCAAAAGTCTCTATATAATCTCGATATTCTTCATAATTAATATAGTAGGATTTTCCCCATGAAGAAATTCGCAACATTACTTTACCGTAGACACTATCTATTTCCACCCCTGTTACAACTACATAATGGCTATTAACATTTTGTTTTAGAGCCATATAGCAATATTTTAACTCTCTTTCATCTTTCTTAGAGTTTTCTCTATCTGAATTTCTTCCATTCATAAAATCTATATCAGGATCTTCAATCATATATTTTTGGTAGAAGAAGATACCATTTTTACCCCATAGTTTTGGAGTGTTGGGTCCAATTGAAAGAATTACAGGGATATCCTGAGCAAGCATTTCCTTAATCATTTCATACATATCATAATAGGTTAATCTTAGCTTCCAAGTGGCACGGTAATTGAAATTGTGGGACTTTGCATATGCATTTACTGAGGAAGCTATCCTAGGGCCCAATACAGCTATTACTCTTTTAGTTTTTGTATATTGCCTATCGACTTCACGAACATATGAAATATAGTAGGGATAATTTATGGTTTTGTGATCTTCTAGTGCCATTTCTGTAATAGGGCTACGCATGTTGGGATGTTGCAGTGCAAGATATAGGAAAAAATCTGCGGTTGCTATAGTTCCACAGCCATAGTTTTGTATTACATAGTCTTTGCTAAATTTATTGTCACCAGAGAACCACATTTGGTTGCCCCCATAATTGGTAACGGAGTCCTTTATCACGGGCACATAATTGGGATTTGACAATTGGATAAGAGTGTTCTCCATAAGAGACATGTTGTCACTCCTATAGATTAATACGTTCTCATTTTTATAATATTCGAAACCCAAATTATAGTGACTAGATAGATGAACCGTACTGGTAGTCACTATAATCTTAATGAAGTAAAAACTAGATATTTTTGTTGGCTATTCAAATGATTGAAAATATGGATTGATTGTTAGCAGAATATTTATTACTATGTAGATATGGGTTAGGGTATTTTTAATAAAATGAGATAGGTATACGAGTGTGGTTAGATTTTAACTGCTCGTATTAATCGGAAAGGGGCTTAGATCTATGTATGACTATATAGGTGCATTTTGTGAGGAGTTTGCATATCCATCAGAAGCCAAAGAAGCGCTATTAGAAGGATATAAGCGGTTATTGGAAAATAAAAAGGCAGGAGATATTTATCATAACTATATAGAAATGTATAGTGAAGATATATTAATGGATTACAATAAAGCGCTTGTTGATTTGGAAAATGCTGCTGAGCTATCTGGTGTCAATAAATACACAGTTGCACTTTTATTACTGATAGGATTATCAAAGCATTTGAGAAAACTGTATAAGAATAGAGGAATTCATTATCAAATCTATTATGATTCGATGTGTGATTTAAAATGGAAACTCTTTGAATGCCATAGGATGCATAATGTGTGGGGAAGCTTCGTATTTGATTGGCACGCTGGTTTCTTTCGTCTAGAACTCTTTGCTCTTGGACGTCTGCAGTTTGAGATAATTAAATTTAAAGGAAACTACAGTAAAAATGGATATTCTATCTGTGAAGGAGACGCTGTCATTAATGTACATATTCCTTCCTGTGGACCTTTGCTTCATGAAGATTGTATGAAATCATATGTACAAGCGACGGAATTATTTAAGGATTCCTTTGAGAAGAAACCAATACCATTTGTATGTTATTCTTGGTTGCTATATCCGTCGAATAGAGAAATTCTACCGAAGAATTCTAATATAATAACCTTCATGAATGACTTTGATATTATAAGGTCAAGCGATGATGAGCAAGGTTCTGATTTGTGGAGAATATTTTATAAAGATAGCCATAAGAAACCTGAAGATCTTCCTCGAGACACTTCATTACAAAGAGCATATGCGGACTGGCTTATGCAGGGCAATAAAGTGGGTATGGGATACGGTATATTCCTATTTGACGGGGAGAATATATTATAATTGATAGGCTCATTAAGCTTTACAATTATAATTTAAGATAATGAAGAGCACAATAGAAAAAGCTTGATATGACAACTTATTTATAATAGAGAACTATTATAAATAACTGTCTTATCAAGCTTTAATTATTAAGCCTTTACAAAAAACTAATCCAACTAAGGCTTAGTTATCAGTTTCCTGCTCGATGCTATATTGCATCACTTGTCTCTTTCTTGCCATTTCATCACTATCTAGATATTCATCATAGGTTGTGATCTTATCAATTAGACCATTCGGTGTGATTTCCATAATACGATTGGCTGTAGTTTGTACAAACTGGTGATCCTGAGAAGTAAAGAGAAGAACACCAGGGAATTTGATTAATCCATTATTTAATGAAGTGATAGATTCCATGTCTAAGTGGTTTGTTGGTTCATCCAGGATTAATACATTAGCTCCGGTAAGCATCATCTTAGATAGCATGACACGAACTCTTTCCCCACCGGAAAGCACATTTACTTTCTTAGTACCTTCTTCACCTGCAAAAAGCATTCTGCCCATAAAACCACGGACATAGGTAACATCTTTTTCTGGGGAGAATGGCATTAGAAACTCAACAATTGTTTCATCACCGGAAAAAAGCTCGGTATTATCTTTAGGGAAGTAAGACATGGTAGTGGTAACTCCCCATTTGTAGTATCCTTCATCCGGCTCCAATTCACCAGATAGGATACGGAATAAAGTTGTGGTAGCCAGAGTATTTGGACCAACGAAAGCTATTTTATCATCATGCCCAACGATAAAGGAAATGTTATCTAATACCTTTACACCATCAATCGTCTTAGAGATACCTTCAACGGTCAATACTTCATTACCGATTTCGCGACTAGGTCTGAAATCGATATAGGGGTATTTCCTACTCGAAGGTCTGATATCGTCAAGTTGAATTTTCTCCAAGGCTCTTTTTCTTGAAGTCGCCTGTTTTGATTTGGATGCATTCGCTGAGAATCTCTGAATAAACTCTTGAAGTTCCTTGATTTTCTCTTCTTTCTTTTTATTTGATTCCTTCATCTGCCTTATCATAAGTTGGCTAGATTCATACCAGAAATCATAGTTACCAGCATACAGCTGTATCTTGCCATAGTCGATATCTGCAATATGAGTGCAGACCTTATTTAAGAAGTAACGGTCATGGGAAACCACAATTACCGTATTATCAAAATTAATTAAGAACTCTTCTAACCAACGGATGGCATCAAGATCCAAATGGTTCGTAGGCTCGTCTAGAAGCAAAATGTCTGGATTACCAAACAAAGCTTGAGCTAGTAGAACTTTAACCTTTTCATTACCGTTAAGTTCACTCATTTTCTTATAATGAAGCTCAGTATCAATACCTAAGCCATTCAATAGGGAAGCTGCATTGGCTTCTGCCTCCCAACCATCCATGGAAGCAAATTCGCCTTCCAACTCACTGGCACGGATGCCATCTTCTTCGGTAAAATCTTCTTTGGCATAAATCTGCTCTTTTTCCTTCATAATATCATAGAGTCGCTTATTACCCATAATTACGGTATCAAGTACCTCGTACTCATCGTATTTGAAATGATCCTGTTGAAGGAAGGACAATCTCTGTCCCGGTGTAATAATGATTTCACCCTTGGTTGGTTCAATCTGTCCATTTAGTATTTTAAGAAAGGTGGATTTGCCGGCACCATTTGCACCGATTAGTCCGTAGCAATTACCCTCAGTAAATTTAATATTTACATCTTCGAACAATGCTTTCTTTCCAAGTCTTAGTGTTACATTACTAGCCTGTATCATTAAATTCCTCCTAAATTTCGTTCTTAACAAATTGCTAAAAGCTATGGAATATTTGCTTTAAAAGCGCTATTACTATTGTATCGTATATTCTTGTTTTTGCAAGATATTTTTCATTCCAGACAATTATGTTTTATTTGACTTATATGGATAACTTCGCTAGAATTAAGGTATTAAAAATCAGGGGGATAGATTGAAAGATTAGAGGTCGATTTTTTAATCATAAATTTGCACCTACAATCCAAAGTTTGTAGGCGTTAAAGAAAGGAATGATTATCCCTGGCAATCAACAAAGCTATGAAAATGGCACTGAAAGCATTGTCTTATACGGAGCTGGACCTTAAGAAAACATATAAATTGCAACGACAGATGAAGAATGTTGCAAATCCGTATATTAAACCACTTTATAAGATGTGGGATCATGTAATCCCCAGTGTGGATCATGAAATTCCAGTTCGGATTTTTATGCCCAATGCGAAAGATTTAATAAAGGGCATCTTGATTTTCTTCCATGGCGGTGGATTCGTCATTGGGAATATAGATAGTTATACGAAAGTTTGTGCCAATATGGCAAAACAAACTGGGCATCTTGTAGTATCAGTAGATTATCGATTAGCGCCAGAACATCCATTTCCAGCTGCACCTGAGGATTGTTATGCTGTTGCAAGGGAAATATTTATGGATAGTAGCTTATTTGGGATAGCTAGGGAGCAAATCACCTTAATCGGTGATAGTGCGGGTGGTAATCTTGCTGCGGTTGTCTCTTTAATGGCTAGGGACAGAGGGGAATTTACTCCTACAAAACAAATTCTTATATATCCACAAACCTGGAACAATCATAGTGAGACATCGCCATTCACCTCTGTGAGAGAGTTTGGTACGGAGTATCTATTAACTGCGAAGCGAATTGAAGAGTTTATGGAATTATACCAAAGCAGTTATGAAGATAGAAAGAATCCTTATTTTGCGCCATTGCTTGCAGAAGATCTATCAAACCAACCGGATACGCTGATTATTACAGCTGCCTACGACCCTCTGCGTGATGAGGGAGAAGCATATGGTAAAAAACTGCATGAGTTTGGCAATAATGTTAAGGTATATCGTATGAAGGATGCTTTACACGGATTTATTGCACTTCCAAAGCATTTTGTACATGTAAAGCGCAGTTACGATTTAATTAATGATTTCTTATTAAACAAGAAAAAGTAGTGACTCTTCTATATTACAAATTAAAAGTTAAGTCAACTTGTATAGGTGAGTTGCGTGTAAAGGAGTATGGAAACGGTAATGACTAGGAAAAAGCCTGTTCAATGGACAAGACTGGATAATGCTGCGAAAATTTTTCCTCCAAATACAAATGAACAAGATACCAAGGTCTTTCGTTTTGTCTGCGAATTGAAGGATGAGGTGGACAAGGAAATCCTACAGAAGGCTTTAGATAAGACGATTGTACTTTTTCCGATTTATCGTTCCGTATTGAGGAAGGGGGTATTCTGGTATTATTTTGAACGTACAGAAATGATGCCGGAAGTTGTAGAGGAATATAAACCACCCTGCGGTTCGTTGTATCATCCCAATCGAAAAAATCTTTTATTCGAGGTAACTTACTATCGAAAAAGAATAAATCTAGAAATGTATCATGCGCTGGCGGATGGTACTGGTGCGCTAGGTTTTTTAAAAACATTACTTTATTTTTATATAACAATGAAATACAAGGAAGATTTTGTCGAGCAGTTACCAAATCTGGATTATGATGCTTCCTTTGCACAGAAAATGGATGATAGCTTCCGAAAGCATTATACGGATGAGAAAATACCTAAAAGGGTGAAAGTCAACCGCGCCTACCGAATATCTGGGAGACGTTCGATTGATAATCGGTTGAAAGTGGTTGAGGGTGTGATGAGTGTGAAGGAAATACTGGCACTGTCTCGCCGTTATAATACGACTCTAACTGTATATTTAACGGCCTTATTTATGAAGGCAATTTATCAAGAAATGCCGGCACGAGCCAAGAGATATCCTGTTGTTCTTTCGGTTCCGGTCAATTTAAGAGCATTTTTTCCATCTGTTACTGCTAGGAATTTTTTTAGTACTATAAATGTTAGTTATCATTTCGGTCAAAAGAAGGATGATTTAGAAAGTATCATTGCAGAAGTGAAAGAGGCATTTGCTAGAGAGTTGACAGAAGAGAAGTTAAGGAAGCATATGAACCGTTTGGTTGCTTTGGAACATAATGCGTTCACGCGTATTGTCCCTTTATTTATAAAAGACTGGGTACTACGTTTTGCGAATTATATTAATGACAAAGGGATAACGGCAACTCTATCCAATGTTGGTAAGATATTGATTGCAGAAGAATTTATCCCTTACGTAAATCTATTCAACTGCTTTAATAGTGCAAGACGTCCTCAGATTGGTATGTGCTCCTTTGGTGATAAATTAGTAATCAGCTTCGCATCACCCTTTGATGGTATGGATATTCAGAAAAATTTCTACCGGATGCTGACTGAGGAAGGTGTTGAAATAACTATTTCTTCCAATAGTAGAGAAGTAGGATGAGAGATGTGATTTGGCTAAAAATGGAGGTCTAGGATGCAATACTGTGAACATTGTAAAGTGAAAATTAAAGGAAATCATCCTGTATGCCCTCTCTGCGCTGGGTTACTAGAACAGAGGAAGAGTCCACAGGAGGAAGATGTATTTCCTCAAATTCCTACCATTTATCAGGAATTCAATGTCTTTATTCGTCTTCTTTTATTGATTTCTATTGCAACTACCGTAATTTCTTTTGCGATTAATATTATATTCACAGAAGAATCCCGCTGGTCTATTCTGGTAGCAGCAGGCATCGCTTGCATGTGGATTAGTTTGTTCTTTATTATTCGTAAAAGAAATAACATTCCCAAGACGATTGTATGGCAAGTTGGACTGCTAGGCATTCTTTCTGTGATTTGGGATGCATCTATGGGCTGGATAGGGTGGTCCATCGATTATGTAATTCCTTCGATTTGTGTGGGAGCAATGATTGTAATGGCGGTAGCGGCAAAGATTTTAAAATTAGGGGTAAGAGATTTGCTTGTTTACTTTTTAGTTGATGGTATCTTTGGCTTTATCCCAATTATTTTTATTATATTTGGATGGTTGAATGTATTATATCCATCTGTTATTTGTGTTGCTGTTAGTGTTATAAATCTATCAGCTCTAATCTTGTTCGAAGGGGATAATATGAAGGCAGAGCTTGATAAACGAATGCATATTTAAATAGAAATACGACTATATAATAGAAATAGAATTGTTTGAGAATATAGATTAATAAGAATGAGAGGAAATTCTATGAGTTCATTTTCATTAAAAATGATTGCAATTATTTCAATGTTGATTGACCATATCGGGGTCGTATTTATTCCTTACGATAGCCAGCTACATATTGTTTTTCGATCGATTGGTAGATTGGCTTTTCCAATCTTTGTTTTTCTGATTGTAGAAGGCTTCCATCATACTCATAATATTAAAAAGTATCTCATGAGATTGGGAATATTTGCGTTTATATCAGAGATTCCTTTTGATTTGGCATTTTATAATGCATTTTATCCTAGGGCAAATCTGATTGAGCAAATCAAAGCAGGCGAATTCGCTACTATTCTATCTAGAATGATGCAACATCAGAATGTTTACTTTACTTTATTCTTAGGATTATTATTAATTACTCTCATTAATAAAGTGGAATTAAAATATTCAACTGAGATTATGAAAAGTAGTGTTATCAATACTATTTTTTCGATTGGTTTTTGCTTTGTAGCCTCCTTTTTAAAAACCGATTATAGTTTTGCAGGGATCCTGCTAATTACTGCATTTTATTTGTTTCGTGGAAATAAATATTTATTGGCATTTAGCCTTTTATTGGTATGCGGAGGTGTCTTAGGCGGTATCAATATTTTGGCAACTTTATCAATATTGTTTATTTCTCTTTATAACGGCAAAAAGGGTAAAGATATAAAGTATTTCTTTTATATCTTTTACCCTGCCCATTTGCTCCTACTATTTGTGCTTAATTACTTCCTTTTCATTTCTTAGTAGGTTTCTTCATGATCGGAAATGTGATTGGTTAATCTTGTATCAAAATTGGCATCTTCTTCAAAACGTTCCGGCTTTTCGGGAAAATAAAACCTCATATTATTATAATCCGTAATACGATTGGAAGTTGGAAAACGATAATAAGTTTTTTTGGATGAAGGCTCAAAATACATGATTACAATCCTCCTGAATAATAAAGTGTAGTGTTAATATCTTCATACAGTAAGGAATATGATGATGTATGATACTATTGTTCGTATTTTGCTAAAATATATACTAGAATAAGCTTCAAAAATATATGTAAAGTATTGTTGTTTTTTTATTTTAAAGAATTGGGGAGATATAGATGATTTCACTAAAAATTCCTGGGGTCAAGATATTTATGACAAAACTTTTGACCCAGAATGTGTTTGATGCATTTCTTTTAAAGGAAATGGATCTTCATACATTTACAAATTTTACGATTAACGGACAGTTCAATGAAGACTTCTTCACCAATGAGGAATTAGAAGAGCGTGGTGATAGAAAACATACCCTATGGAATGATGTTAGACCAATTGCTTTTTCAATGATTAAAGGAAACAAGACTCCCTTGCATCTAAAAATCGTATTTCAATTGCCAAAGGAGTATACCGAACAAGTTGCTGAAAGGCTTGCAGGGCGAATTCGCCCAGAAGAGATTGGCGGTTTATATATGAATGTGCGTTTTGATAAGGGGGAACTCCATATAATTACCGGTACTGCAATTAAAACTTTTACCCTCGATAAGACCTTAGAGCAGGAATGGGATAATGAAGTGAAAAATTTCCTAAGGAAACAAGGAATTGATTTCGAAGAGTAGAAGAATATGTTTTAGTTCCGATGCCGATTGTCTATCAGGATAATATATTTAAATATTGTTAGCACTCTAAATGATTGAGTGCTAATTTTTTCTTGACATTTGGAAATCACCGTATTATGATATCTTTTAAGGAAATTTATATCGTTATAAATGGATTGGATTCAATCCATTTACCATATATAGCACGGCAGGTAGGGAGCCGATGTTAAACTACTCGATGCTATAGCAGTAATAAAGTAAAGAAAAAGGAGTGTTATTATGAGTACAATACGTGGTAATCTTTCGATTAATTCAGAGAACATTTTTCCGATTATTAAAAAGTGGTTATATTCCGACCACGACATTTTCGTAAGGGAGTTAATCTCTAATGGTAGTGATGCTATTACTAAGTTAAAAAAACTAGAGATTATGGGTGAGGTCGATCTTCCAGAGGACAACCATTTTAAAATAACGGTTACAGTTAATCCGGAAGAAAAGACAATCAAATTTACCGATAATGGAATTGGAATGACTGCTGATGAAGTGCAAGAATATATCAATCAGATAGCCTTTTCTGGTGCTAAGAAATTTCTCGAGCAGTATAAAGATAAAGCCAGTGAGGATCAAATCATTGGCCACTTTGGATTGGGCTTTTATTCCGCATTCATGGTTGCACATAAAGTTACAATAGATACCCTTTCCTGGCAGAAGGATGCAACTCCTGTGCGTTGGGAATCCGAAGGTGGAATAGAATTTGAGATGGGAGAGGGTTCAAGAACAGAACGTGGTACCGAAATTACACTGTACTTAAATGAGGAAAGCTATGAATTTTCCAATGAATATCGTGCTAAAGAAGTAATCCAAAAATATTGTTCCTTCATGCCGGTAGAAATTTATTTTGAGAATGCGAATGCACCAGTTGAAGAGAAAAAAGAGGAAGTTATCGATGCTTCTGTAGATAAAGATGGTAAGGCAACTGAAGAGAGCAAGGAAGATGAGAAAAAACCGGAACCAATCAATGATGTTAGTCCGCTTTGGATGAAACATCCCAATGATTGTACCGATGAAGAATATAAAGAATTCTATAGGAATGTATTCCATGACTTTAAGGAGCCTCTATTCTGGATCCATCTAAATATGGATTATCCATTTAACCTAAAGGGGATTCTTTACTTCCCTAAGATCAATACCGAATACGATTCTCTAGAGGGATTAATTAAGCTATACAGCAATCAGGTATTTATCGCAGATAACATTAAGGAAGTAATTCCTGAATTTTTAATGCTCTTAAAGGGTGTTATTGATTGCCCAGATCTACCACTGAATGTATCGAGAAGTGCACTACAAAATGATGGGTTTGTCAAGAAAATCTCCGACTATATTACCAAGAAAGTAGGAGATAAACTATCCGGTATGTATAAGGTGGATAAGGAAAATTATGAGAAGTTCTGGGATGATATCAGCCCATTTATCAAGTTTGGTTGCTTAAAGGATGATAAATTCAGGGAGAAAATGAAGGATTATATCATTTTCAAGAACTTAGAGGGTAAATATATTACGCTTCCAGAATATGTAGAAAATAGCAAGTCCAAGAATGCTAGCGATGATAAGAAGGCTGATAAGGCAGCAGATGCTGATGTAGTAGACGAAGAGAAAAATGACGATAGCCAAGATTACGATGCGAAAGCAGAAGATGAAAAAACAATCGTGTATTATGTTACCGATGAGAAACAGCAGAGTCAATACATTAATATGTTTAAAGAAGAGGGTATTGATGCATTTATTTTAAACCATAACATTGACCAGCCATTCATCACACAGCTTGAATATCGAGATCAAACAATTAAGTTCCAACGAATTGATGCAGATATTACAGAAAGCTTTAAGGAAGAAACCAAGAAGAAGGATGAGAAAGCTTTAAAGAAGAATTCGGAAACTATGTCAAAGTTATTCCAGAAGGTTCTTGGTAAAGAGAAGCTGGAGGTTAAGGTAGAAAAGTTAAAGAATGAGAAGATTTCCTCTGTTGTTACCTTATCCGAAGAAAGCCGCAGAATGCAGGATATGATGCGTATGTATAATATGGGCGGAATGGATCCGAATGCGTTCGGAGGTAGCGAAACCTTGGTACTTAATGCTAATAATAAGCTGGTTCAGTATATTATGGAAAATGAGAAGTCAGAACACACACCTATGATTTGTGAACAGCTCTATGATCTAGCTATGCTCAGCCATAAACCATTAGAGCCGGAAGCTATGACAAAATTCATTCAGAGAAGCAATGAGATTATGTTGCTGCTCACAAAATAAGTCTTAAAATAAAAATTATTTAAGCTCAGTAGTAGGTTTAATCCCTTACTGAGCTTTTCTTATGGGATGTAAATAGTAGAAAACCCTATTATTAATCAATTAAACAACTTTAAAACATATGTAAAATCCGTATTCTTTCAAATATCTCTTGAAAAATAGATTGTATATGCTATGATATAGTAATAAAAACTACATTATACGGTATACATATATTACCAAATAATAATGTTTACAATGTGTAATAATATTATAAATTAGCTAGAAACGGTAAAAATATTATATATATAATCTTTGTCAGGAGGAAAAAGGATGAATTATAGAATTATAGGGGATAGCTGTACTGATTTGCCAAAGGATTTAAAGAAAAATCCACATTTTAAATTAATACCACTTGTACTAACACTTGATAATAATCATATTAAGGATGATGAAAAATTTAATGTTATTCAATTCTTGAAAATGATGAAAGAAAGTCCAAATAACCCCAAATCGGCTTGCCCTTCTCCGGACGATTATATGAAACAATTCGATACGGAAGGGGACGTCTATGTGGTAACATTATCATCACGATTAAGTGGTTCTTATAATAGCGCGGAACTTGCTAAGAAATTGTATTTAGAAGATCATCCAAATAAGAATATCGGGATTATAGATTCCAGGTCCGCATCAGCAGGGCAGACCTTACTAACGGTAAAACTACGTGAATTAATAGAAAAAGGTCTATCCTTTGATAATGTTATGAAACAGATTACTGAGTTCCGTGATGGAATGAAAACAAAATTTGTAATAGAAAGCCTTGATTTGCTTAAGAAGAGCGGACGCTTATCGGGTTTACAAGCGCTTATTGCTAGTACCTTAAATATTAAGCCGGTTATGGGTGCGACACCAGAAGGAACAATATGCAAATTAGATCAAGCAAGAGGAATAAAGCGCTCATTAATTGCCATGGCAAAGCTAATAGAAAAAGATGTCATAAAACCGCATGAGCGTATTTTAACGATAGCACACTGTAACTGCTATGAGCGTGCATTATTTATTAAGGATGAAATATTAAAGAGAGTTCCCTTTAAGGATTATTTGATTGTAGATACCGCAGGGGTAAGTTCGATGTATGCCAATGAGGGTGGTATCATTACTGCTTATTAGGGGAATTTGACGGGAAACACCTTTTGCAATAGCAAGAGGATTTGGTTGGTTGTTTTTCCCTTGTTTAATTATTCTATACACGATTTCCGCTGTAAAAGCTCGAAAGTATTATAAAAGACAACTACTAAAAACTGAATATAGATAAACATCTGGAAGATAATTAAGTTGTATTATTTAATTTATTATGGGTTTTTACAATCGTAAAACAATATTTTTATGTTACAATTTTTTGATTGACATTTTTAATATTTTGTTAGATAATAAATAGTGCGGTGTTCATAAGGAACACCCATTATTTCGAGGCGTGGCTCAGTTTGGTAGAGCGCTGCGTTCGGGACGCAGAGGCCGTGGGTTCAAGTCCCGTCGCCTCGATTGATAATATAAGCTTCATTTAGCATATTGAATTCTCGCTGGAATAGCTCAGTCGGTAGAGCACTTCACTCGTAATGAAGGGGTCGTCGGTTCAAGTCCGATTTCCAGCTTGTAGAAATAGCCGCCCTAACCTTTACTGAGGAATAGGGCGGCTGTTTTTATGCTTGTCATTTCTGACAAGTGTTATTATATCTAAAAGCATAATCACAAAGGTGAACAATATTACCTTTTCTCACCCATAAAACAGAGTCCGATAGCTCCAGGACCTGAGTGGGAACCAATACTTGGGCTAATATAGTTAATAATAACTTGTTTATGAGGCAATTTGTCTTTAATTAGATTGGCTAAATATTCTGCATCCTCTAGGGAGTCGCCATGAGCGATACAGATAGTATCATGTTCATCTCTATATTTCCCCATACTTTCAATCATATCGTTACAAATTGTGGATAATGATTTCTTTCTGCCTCTAGTTGTGGATAAAGGAACTAAATGTCCTTCATTATCAATATGAAGTATTGGTTTGATGTTAATCATGGAGCCTACGATTGCAGTTGTTTTAGAAATTCTACCTCCACGATGCAGGTGTCCAAGATCATCAACAGTAAAACGAACGCAGAATTCCATTTTGTGATCTTCGAGCCAGCGAACAATCTCATGGATGGTTTTACCTTCTTTTTTAAGTTGCACGGCTTTCATAACGGCCATGCCTTCGCCCATGGATGCATTTAAAGTATCTACCACGAATATTTTGGCTTCTGGGTATTCCTCGAGTAATTCCTCAGCCCCAGTTACTACATTACTGCAACCTCCACTTAAAGCAGAGGAGAAACTTATATGTAAGATATCAAGATTTTGATCTAAATAATTCTGAAAGGTTGATTGAATCACAGCGGGATTGCTTGCCATGGTAGTGGGCATCTTGCCTTGTCTCATTTGATTATAGAAATCCCTTGGTGTTAAATTAACCTCATCTCCATAGGTAATACCATTCATATCATAATAATGAGGAATAATACCGATATTATTCTCTTTGATATATTCTTCTAATAAGTCACAATTGGAATCAGCGGTAATTACAAAATCTCGCATTAAATCCCTCCTTTATTGTTCTGGTTATAGTTTACTAAACAAGCATACATTAAGCAACAAAATATTAAAAAAAGTTTATTTTTTATTTATAGAAATTTTATTATTAATCAGTAATAGCCCTCAATGTAAATTGAGGGCTATAAGAAGTTAGCAATCTTATTTTAATCAACGTTCTATAAACTGGTTGCCTGGTACTCTATGATCTAAACAACTTAAATAGCCAGTTTTAAAAATGTGGGATGATATAATTTAAATAACGCTATAAATTAGTAGCGAGAGAATTTTTTCTCAAATATACCAAGTAACTTATATAGTCCGGTAGCTACAATGCAAAGAACAACGATGGAGAGGATAACCCAATCAAGCTTGAATACCTGACTGCCATAGATTATAAGGTAGCCTAAACCCGCCTTAGCAGCTAGGAATTCACCAATTATAACACCAACAAGTGATAAACCGATATTAACTTTCATCAAGCTTATGATAGATGGGATATTAGCCGGAATTATTACTTTAAAAAGGACATCCGGCTTCTTTCCTCCAAGAGTATAGATTAATTTGATTTTATCTTCTTCAACGGATTTGAACTCTGTAAATAAGGTGATTATGCTTCCAAATACAGCTACAGAGATAGCTGCAACAATTATAGTTTTCATGTTATTTCCCAGCCATACGATAAAAACTGGTGCCAAAGCAGATTTCGGAAGAGAATTTAGTACAATTAGGTAGGGTTCAAGGATTTTTGATAAGCTATCATTCCACCATAGAATAATGGCCATTAAGATCCCTATTGCGTTTACGAGAAAGAAACTTATAAAGGTTTCAAATAATGTAATTCCGATGTGATAAAATATTTGTCCATTGGAAACCATCTCATAAAAAGTTCTTGTAATAATGGAAGGGCTTGAGAATATGAAGGAGTCTATTAATTTAATTCGTGTACCTATCTCCCAAATTGCAATAAAAGCAATTAATATTATGATTTGGTAGATACGAATTCTTCTTTGTTTTAACCAATGTTTTCTGACAAAAACTTTTTGAGCATCGGAAATGGATAAGTCTTCACTTATTACTCTATTACTTTTCCTGCTCATGATGATCTAGCTCCTTCCATATTTGATTAAAATACTCCTTAAACTCGGGAGCACTTCTTGAAGCAAAAGGAGTTCGATTTTCTATAGACAAGTTAATGTCAAAAGTTTTCACAACGGTTCCGGGACGGGAGGATAATACGATAACCCGGTCTGCCATGCTGATTGCTTCCGAAATATCATGTGTAATTAGGATTGCAGTTTTCTTTTCCTTTCGTATAATACCCCAGATATCGTCAGCTACTTCCAATCTGGTTTGATAATCCAGAGCAGAGAAAGGTTCATCCAATAAAAGAATATCCGGTTCCAACAGTAATGTACGGATTAGAGCGGCACGTTGGCGCATACCACCGGATAATTCGGAAGGATAGGAATTTTTAAAAGTAATTAATCCATAAGTCTTTAATAATTCATCTATTTGTAGGTAGCTATTCTCAGTTAGCTTTTCTTGTATTTCTAGCCCAAGGGTAACATTTTTCAAGGTGGTCCTCCAATCAAGGAGGTGATCCTTTTGCAGCATATATCCGATGTTTTTACCGGAGGATTTAATATCCTTTCCGTTAATATATATAAAACCGCTACTGGGTGTGATTAAACCTGCAATAAGAGAAAGTAACGTGGATTTGCCACATCCGCTTGGCCCAACGATACTAATAAACTCACCATCTTTAACGTTAAAAGAAACATCGAGTAATGCCGGTGTTTCTCCTTCGAGGCTATGATAGGTGTAACTGATATGATCGATTTTAAGTAATTCGCCCATACTGTTCCTCCTTTTTGCTTATACAGTATTATATGAAAGCTGAAATGAGAAGTTACAAGAGTTGATGAGAATCGTCAAAATCGATTTCGTGAGTTTATCACATTGGTATTTACAAAAAT
>JAAYSQ010000278.1 GCA_012523925.1 Clostridiales bacterium | reverse complement strand
TAAACCATGACATACCATGACATTTAGAAGCGATCTAATAACGAAGCTTAACTAACTAATAACGAATCTTAAGTTTATAATAAAACATCTTAATATACGTTACCATAAGAAACATTATTAAGTTAATAGCTCCATTGAAAGGTTACCTAAATCTCAGCCTCAGAATCAGTCTTAGCCTTTTCTTCTGTTTTATCTTCTATGTCTTCTTTTGGCATGCTAGAAGAATTATCCTCTGCGGTCATCGTAGATTTATCAGTAGTGGCTTCTACAGAATTTTCTCCATCCTCTTTTTCTAAAAGATCTCCATTGCCTTTTACTTCATTATAAATCTTCATAAATTCTTTACCGGTAATGGTCTCCTTAGAAATCAGATATTCCGCAATTCTATCCAAGACATCACGATTACCTGCAAGAAGTTCCTCTGCTTTATCGTAACATTCCTTCAGAATACGGATCACTTCATGGTCCACTTCTGTGGCGGTTCCATCAGAGCAATTCATTACTGGCTTACCATCGAGATATCTATTTTCAACGGACTCCAAGCCAATTAATCCAAATTTATCGGACATACCATATTGTGTAACCATTGCTCTAGCAAGGGAAGTTGCCTTCTCAATATCATTAGAAGCACCTGTTGTTACAGATCCAAAAACCAATTTCTCAGCTGCACGACCACCAAAAAGTGTAACAATCCGCGTAATCAGTTCATCCTGACTCATCAGATATTTTTCTTCCTCTGGCACTTGCATAACATATCCCAAAGATCCCATAGTTCTTGGAACAATGGTAATCTTCTGTACTGGCTCTGCATGCTTCATAAGAGCAGTAACAAGTGCATGGCCAACCTCGTGATAGGCAACGATACGTTTCTCTTCATCACCTAAGATACGGTCCTTCTTCTCTTTACCAGCGATAACCACTTCTACTGATTCATATAAATCATCCTGTGTTACCACAGTTCTACCTTTTTTAACCGCAAGAATTGCAGCCTCATTAATCATATTGGCAAGGTCAGAACCAACAGCCCCAGGGGTAGCTCGGCCAATTGCTTCTAAATCTACCGAATCATGCATTAGCACGTTTTTAGCATGTACCTTTAAAATATCTATTCTACCCTTCAAATCTGGTTTGTCTACAATAATACGACGGTCAAAACGTCCTGGACGAAGTAGCGCCTTATCTAGTACCTCTGGCCTATTAGTTGCACCAAGGATTACTAATCCTTTCGAAGAATCAAAACCATCCATGTTGGCAAGCAACTGATTCAAGGTCTGCTCACGCTCGTCATTTCCACCATAATGGGAATCTCTGCTTTTACCGATTGCATCAATCTCGTCTATAAAGATGATACAAGGAGCCTGCTGCTGTGCCTGCTTAAAAAGATCTCTTACTCTGGAGGCTCCAACACCTACGAACATCTCAACGAAATCCGAACCGGATAAGGAGAAGAAAGGAACATTGGCTTCTCCAGCTACAGCTTTGGCCAGTAATGTCTTACCGGTTCCCGGAGGTCCTACAAGCAATGCACCCTTTGGAAGCTTGGCACCAATACGTGTATATTTGGCAGGATTATGCAAGAAATCCACAATCTCTGTTAAGGATTCCTTGGCTTCCTCTTGGCCTGCCACATCCTTAAAAGATACTCCTGTCTGCTTCTGCACATAAACTTTAGCGTTACTCTTACCAACTCCCATAACGCCACCACTATTTTTGGATATAGCACGAAATAGGAAAAACATTACTACATAAATAAGTACAAAGGGAAGCACCATTTGAATAATGGTATCTAAAATTGTTGTCCGATTATCTATTACCTGCGCATGATACTTAACATCTTTATGCTCCTGTAATTTCTCCTGCAAATCAAAATCGGTGAAATATCCAGTATAGTATGTGATTCCAAGCGCGGTATCCGGTTGCTCTTTCGGAACAATCACTATTCGATCCTGTTGTGCCTCCACGGATTTGATTTTACCGTTCTCCAGCATATCCATAAATTCATCATAGGTAATCTCGATGTTAGTACTTTCTTCAATTTGTCGTACAACCATCGAGCCCATATACCAAATTAGCAATGCTGCAAGCAATGTTATAATGATAAACATTCGATTTGGCATATTATTTTTACGTTTATTGTTATTATTATCCATTAAATCCTCCTGTCTATGGATTTGATTTTTTA
>JAAYSQ010000322.1 GCA_012523925.1 Clostridiales bacterium | reverse complement strand
CATAACATTTTGTATAAGTAATGGCAGGTAAAGTGCTTAACATCAAGGTCTGTAGCCCGCTCAAGCAGCGTAGCGGTTTGACAGGAAAGTACCACGCAATCTGCCACTACTCATACAATTTTCCGTTGGACGTAATTAAAACCAAGACCTATGAATGGAAAAAAACTTCACCAAAACCTAATTAGGTTTCTTCGACATCTTGACTCTATAAAAGATACCTTACCAATGACAATGTTGTTGATTGGTCCATACCAAAAGAAGGCTCATGACAAACTCGTGAAATTCATGGATGAAAACGTAGAAGAAATAGAGAATGAAGAAGGTGTCAAGTCTATTGCTATTAAATACGAAGATTCTAAAGTCTTTGACCAGCTTTCAAAGAATTCGGAAATTTCAATTCTTGCTTCCAAAATCATACCTGAGAGTTTGTTCGTCTCTTTGATTTCCCAATTTGATTCTTTTTTAAATCAGCTTCTGAGAATCTTGTTTGAAATAAGACCTGAATACATTAATAATTCTGAGCGCAACCTAACTTTCAGCGAATTAATAGAATTGAATTCAATTGAGAATGCGAGAGAATTCATGATTGAAAAGGAAGTAGAAAGCGTTTTAAGAAAAAGCCACTCCGAACATTTTGACTATCTAGAAAATAAGTTGAACATGCCTTTACGGAAAAACCTTCCAGTTTGGGACAAGTTCATTGAAATAACAGAAAGACGGAACCTCTTTGTTCATTGTGACGGTGTGGTTTCTAGTCAGTACTTAAAAGTATGTGAAAAACATAATGTTGATTTAAGCGATATAAAAGTTAATCAGAGACTTTCAATTGATCCAGAATATTTCAATAAAGCTTACGATTGCTTATTTGAGCTAGCCGTGAAGTTGACGCATACGTTATGGAGAAAGCTTTTAAAGGAAGATTTAAAAAATGCAGATAGACACCTAAATGATATTTGCTTTGAGCTTTTGAGTAATCGACAATTTGGGCTAGCCGACAACCTACTCAAGTTCGCATGTGACCAAAATAACTTCTTCAACGATGCTTTGAAAAATGTATTCGTAGTGAACCGCGCTTTATCAATGTACCTCCAAAACAAACCAGAAGACGCCAAGTCGATAATCAATCAAAAAGATTGGAGTGCTTCTAGCGATGACTTCAAACTAGCTCATCTTGTACTAAATGAAAATTATGATGAATGCTATACTCTCATGAAAAAAATTGGGAAAGATGGTGAAGTAGATAAAGAAAATTACAGGACTTGGCCTTTATTCTTGAAACTCAGAAAAGAAGACAGATTCAAAGAGACTTATAAAGAGATTTTCGGTGAAGAATACAAGGTTGTTGATATCCCACAAAGACCAATTCAAGAAATTATTGAAGAAGAAATAAAGAATAACCCTGAATTACGAGAAAAGGTGAAGGATAAAGTAGTGTCTAAAAAGCAACTAAAGGAAAAGGAAGAAAAGGAAGAAAAAAAATAACTACGCCCAACAATGGGTATAAAACATAGGGCAGACAGCGGTTTCCGCAAGTTTCGGGTTCTTAGCAAGCTTTGTCTCGGTGGACAAGTACGCAGCTCCGAAATGCCCTACGTTTCATACCCGAGAACGTTGGCCACAATTATAAAGAACTGACAGACAATGGATATACTTAATTTGATAGTTGGATTATTCATGATTGGTATTGGATTTTTAGTTAAATCCGCTCCTGATTTGATTGCTGGATATAACACT
>JAAYSQ010000277.1 GCA_012523925.1 Clostridiales bacterium | reverse complement strand
TAACCAAACTCTGCATTATCCTCGAATAAGGAGTTTGCCCAAGCAGGACCTCTGCCTTGCTTATTCACAGTATATGGTGTAGAAGGCATAGAGCCACCCCAGATAGAAGAACATCCGGTTGCATTAGCAATATACATTCTATCTCCAAATAACTGGGTTACTAATTTCGCATAAGGTGTTTCACCACAACCTGCACAAGCTCCAGAGAACTCAAGCAATGGCTGTTTGAACTGACTTCCCTTAACAGTAACATCCTTAAACTTAGCAGCTACTTCTGGTTTCTCATCTAAGCCGATACCATAATCAAATGATTTCTGTTCTTCTCTTTGTGTATCTAATGGCTTCATAACAAGTGCTTTATTTCCTCTCTTGCCTGGACATACATTAGCACAGGAGCCACAACCAGTACAGTCTAAAACGGATACCGTAATCGCAAACTCCATACCTGGTAAGCCTGTCATAGCAGTCTTCTTCATACCTTCTGGAGCATTAGCAACTTCCTCTTCATCCATCGCTACTGGACGGATAACTGCATGAGGACATACATAGGAACAGAAGTTACACTGAATACAGTTTTCAGGCTCCCATACTGGAACATCAACTGCAACACCACGTTTCTCATACGCAGCAGTACCTTGAGGAAGAGTACCATCTACATAATCTAAGAAAGCGGATACAGGTAAATCATTTCCTTGCTGTGCATTTACAGGTATCTGAATATTATTAACGAAGTCTAATGCTTCTTTTCTACCACTGGTAACCTTAGCAAGTAACTCTTCGTCGCCAGCGCTCTTCCAGCTTTCAGGAACTTCAACTTCCTTAACTCCTTCAATACCACGATCAATAGCAGCATGGTTCATAGCTACAATAGCTTCACCTTTTCTGCCATAGGTAGCGGCAGCAGCATCTTTCATGTATTTTACTGCTTCATCAACTGGAATGATATTCGCAAGTTTAAAGAAAGCAGCCTGAAGAACAGTATTGATACGTCCACCAAGGCCGATTTCTCTACCGATACTAAAGCCATCAATTGTATAGAACTTAATGTTATGTTCTGCAATATATCTCTTAACCTGTCCAGGTAAATGCTTCTCAATTTCTTCCATATCCCAACCACAGTTAAGAAGGAATGTACCACCATCTTTTAATTCCTGAACCATGTTATATTTTCTAACATAAGCAGGATTATGGCAAGCAACAAAGTTTGCTTCTGTAATTAAGTAGGTGGATTTAATCGGTTTCTTACCAAATCTTAAGTGAGACATGGTAACACCACCGGATTTCTTAGAATCATAATCAAAATATGCTTGCGCATACATGTCGGTATGATCACCAATAATCTTAATGGAGTTCTTGTTCGCACCTACAGTACCGTCAGCACCAAGGCCCCAGAACTTACAACTAATCGTTCCTTCTGGAGTAGTTGTAGGACTCTTCTCCACTGGTAAGGAAAGGTGAGTAACATCATCATTAATACCAATTGTAAATGTCTTCTTCTCTGTATTATTGTAAACAGCGATGATTTGTCCAGGAGTAGTATCCTTAGAGCCAAGACCATAACGACCATTTAAGATCTCAACATTATCAAACTTGCTACCCTTTAATGCAGTAACAACATCTAAGTATAGAGGCTCACCTATGGAACCAGGCTCTTTTGTTCTATCAAGAACAGATATCTTCTTAACAGTATCAGGAATAACATCGATTAAATGCTTTGCACTGAATGGACGATATAATCGAACTTTAACAACACCAACCTTATGACCTTGCGTATTGAGGTAATCAATTGTTTCTTCGATAGTATCGTTAACAGATCCCATAGCTACAATTATATGTTCAGCATCTTCAGCACCATAGTAATTAAATAGCTTATAATCTGTACCAATCTTAGCGTTAATTTTATTCATATAATCTTCAACAATTTCTGGAATTGCATCATAATATGTATTACTAGCTTCTCTTGCTTGGAAGAATACATCCGGATTCTGAGCTGAACCGCGAAGAACTGGATGCTCTGGATTTAAAGCATTACGACGGAATGCATCAATAGCATCGAAATCTGCTAAATCCTCTAAATCTTCATAATCCCATGTTTCAATCTTCTGAAGCTCATGGGAGGTTCTAAATCCATCAAAGAAATGAATGAATGGAATACGTCCTTTGATTGCAGCAAGATGCGCTACTGCACCAAGGTCCATAACTTCCTGAGGATTCGTACTACATAGCATTGCACTACCAGTTTGGCGACATGCATAAATATCGGAATGATCTCCAAAGATAGATAATGCATGGCTTGCTATTGCGCGGGCTGATACATTGAGTACTGCTGGTAACATCTCACCTGCAAGCTTATATAGATTTGGGATCATGAGTAATAAACCTTGCGATGCAGTAAATGTGGTTGTTAAAGCACCAGCTGCTAAAGAGCCATGAACGGTACCTGCAGCACCCGCTTCTGACTGCATCTCTACAACCTTAACCTCTTGACCAAAAATATTTTTCCTGCCGCCAGCCGCCCATTTATCGGTAACTTCGGCCATAACGGAACTTGGTGTAATTGGATAGATAGCTGCTACGTCAGTAAATGCATACGAGACGTGAGCGGCAGCATTATTACCATCCATTGTTTTCATTTTTCTTGCCATTATAATGTCCTCCTTAATTTTATCTAAGTACAGATGTCAGAATAAATTATACAGAATCAAATCTTTCATTAATCTGATAATCTATACAAAAATCAATCGGTTGCATATAATAATATGTTTTCGTTCATCGATTCACTATTATAGCACATTTTGAAAAATATTGAAATATTATTTTTAAACTTATTCCATGATTTGTACTAAATGGTAGAAAAATGAACACAAATATTTTTTAATATAAAAATAGAATATTAAGTAAAAACAGATATAATCCTTCATGTTTATAAAACTCAAAGGATAATTGCATCTTTCTCTCTAGAATAATAATAAACTTGGTCAGATAACACCTCCTCCGGTGCTACTTGTGTATAATTCACGTCTTTAACCAACTTTTTCAAACTTTCTCTATCAATATTCTTATGGAAAGGAAGCAGAATAACTTCATGAACTGAGCTAGGTAGTATATAGAAATCTGACTGGACTTGATTTGAGAAATTATTAAGAAGATTATCGTAAAGAATGCAAGATGCTCCGTTAATCCCTTTATGATTTGTAAGGATGTACATTGGTGGTTTATCTTCAAAAAGCGAATTGGTAATTAATTGATCATAAACTCCATCCCATTCCCCCGACTCATTGCTATAAGACATTTCATCATTAAGTAGCCCGATGATTGTATCCTCCATGGTCCGTATTGAGGCTGGCAATAATCGACAGGTATTTTTTGCTGCATGGGTTATTAATTCTTCTGTTGATGTCCTCCACACCTTCATATGCTCATTGGTAATTCGTATAGTTCCAATGCCTTCATCATCATCTCGAACCAAACATTGAAATGTAATCGCCAGATCCAAGTATTTCACATGGGGTATCTGGCTTAAAAGCTTCTGATTTTTTTCATAACTTATTAAACGGTAGACAATGAATTCCTTCATCTTCTCCAAGGAATAATTAAACTCCTCATTAAGTTTTGGTTTGGTATTATTTCTATATATTATACATATCCGTTCAGCAATTTCTTGAATTGATGTACCCTCCTGATACGATTCGTAGTAGGGTTGAAGATAAATATTAGGAGCAAAATCTCTTCCTTTCTGCAAGACCAAGAGACTATCAAGCTCTAGAGAATTATTTTTTGTTACTTTGTGAATTTGAACTTGATATTCGTCCCCCAGCATCTCCTTTACCATCTTACAGATGGTATTAATAAAGGAAAGGTAATCAATTTTCGTCTCCATTACCATTTGACCCATTTTATTATTCCTCCTTTTTATTTTACTTTATTTTGATATTGTTTTTGTATCGAATATCTAATTTAGAATTCCTTTTATAAATTAGTACCAAGACAGACGATGATTGTAGATATGCCAAAAAGAGATTTCCCTTTGTAATAACAATGAATTAAATTAATGAATTGAATTATTGGATTAAATTATTGAAGCTGATTTGTTAGACATGTTTTTAGTTATCATGAAAGACAATTTAAAGAACTGTAAAAACATTATAAGAAAAAGTGGCGAAATGATTATATGATGCCAAAAGAATGAAACCCTTTCCTTGATCTAAAATTATAAATAGATGATTAGGTGACTGTAGTTATGCTCAATAATAGTGGTGAAGTTTTAATCGTAGAATTTAATTATTAGAATATTAGAAATTTAGAGTATTAGAAACTTAGAATATTAGAATAAAATCTTGTTTAATCTTAATCATACGATTAATAGATAACCGCATTGCAGACGGCAAAAACATAATAAGATATTTATAGACAATATTTTATCAAACAATTAGAGCAATCGCAAGTTTTAATTG
>JAAYSQ010000046.1 GCA_012523925.1 Clostridiales bacterium | reverse complement strand
TATTTTTCCGCCAATTCCTCCGGAGAAAGTGCTGAGGTATCCATTTTTTCTAAATATAGCATGGTTAAAGCACTTGCTTTTCCGCTAGGAAAAGTATTTAAAGAAACAGTTTCGTTCATGTGAAATCTCCTTTCCTATGTATTCTTATTTAGATAATTGCGAAACACTTGTCAAGATTAGTATAAATGAATTTTCCATTTTATTCAATACTTTATCTTGATTTAGGAAACCTTTGTAAACATTTACACCTTTACATAGGAAAGAGCTGCCCTTTACTGTCTCTTAGTTTTCCATTTTCCACTCAACGATCGCCTTAAATAAATCCCCGTCAGTTTGTATCCTGAATTCTCCACCTTGTAATTCTACAAAGCTTTTAACAATTGCTAGGCCCAGTCCAGATCCTTCCGTATTTCTTGCCAAATCCCCTCGTACAAATCGTTCCGTAATATCATCTACATTAATATTCAACTCAGAAGCAGATATATTTTTCAGTACAACTTGAATGATACCCTTATTTTTAATGATATCTATATATGCGCGGGTATGGGGCATGGCATACTTTATTATATTAATTATAAGGTTTTCAAAAATACGGTAAGTTTTTTCACTATCCAATTGGAGGATAATCTTATCCTCGGGCGGGTTATAGCGAAATTCAACTTTAGATCCTACAATCTTATCATCCAGTTCTAATAGGACCTGATGTATTAAATTCCCAAGGTCAATTTCTATTAAGTCCAGTGTTATATTATTGCTAGATGCCTTGCTTACTTCAAATAAATCCTCAATTAAATTTTTTAAACGTTGGGATTTATTATCCAATGTTTCGATATAGGATCGTCGTTCCTCTTCGGAGACATTCTCTTCCTTCAATAAGTTAATATAAGTAATAATTGCAGTTAATGGAGTCTTTAGATCATGGGATACATTAGTAATTAAATCCGTTTTCATCCGCTGGCTCTTCATTTCTTCTTCTACTGCCTTTTTAAAACCGTGTTGTACTTTTGCCAGTTCTCCTTTTAACGGCTCAAATACACCTAAATCCTCTTCTATAGTACCTTCCAAATTACCATCTGCAATTCGACTGGTCGCCTCTAGCAAGATTGCATAATTCTTCTTGATTTCATCGAAATATTTACGTATGATAAAGAACAATATAATTGTGTAAATTATTAGAATAAAGATGCCAAATATCCATATGCTGCATAAAACCAGTAGGATTACAAAATTAACAGTGAGTATTTTAATAATTGCTTTGTTTGAAGGTTCAGATAAGTCAATCTCACCTAATGAACGGAATACCTTCTTAATTTTTCGTACAAGCCATGCGATACTTCTTCCTATCATCGTTTTTTCCTTACAATAGGTTACCAGCCCAAGGGTAAACACCTGACGCACAGATAGAAAGCAAACGTATAAGGTTAACAAGGAGACAAACCATGCCACAAAATTAATGCTGTAATCTAATAAGTTTAATACCCACTCTGGTATGATCGTATATTTCGGATTGGCAATATAAAACCCGCCAATCGTTTCATATGCCATCGGACGCAATATTACGTATGACGACATTACAATCATAATACCTGCTACACTAATCTCGAAAGGTATCTTTGTTGCAAAGCCTTTCCCAATCTGAAGTGACTTCTTAAATGGAAGTAACATAGCAAGTATAAATACGCATACTGTAGCAATAACAAATGCTTGAATAAAGCCAGCGTTGTTGAAGATATACCTCGGATTCAGACTAACATCACTCAAATTATTCGGTAGAAAAAAATTTTCGGAGTTAGAAGCATAGATCATTGTAACATTAGATGGCGACTTAATCCTATCTTTATATTGATTCCAAAATAAATTATAGAATCCATTCTGTAATATTTCTGATTTGTTTCGTTCATTTGATTTAAAGCTGTCGATATGAACCGAGTCCAATCCAGTATAATCTAAAACCTGTAAGCTTCCATCCTCTAGATATTGTAATACGATATAGAATGGATAGGAGTTTTTCTCCTCCTGCGCCTCTGCATTACTTTCTAACAGCATATTGAGCGGTTTAATTGTATTCGTTAGTGTACTGCCAGTTTTATAATCTATGAAATAATAATGAAGCGAGGAATACTCATTTAATGTAACCGAATAAAATTGATTGTACCACTTTCCTAATATATTATTAAAATATGATACGAACTCTTTCTTTTCTCCATAATCCTCATCTTCATCAGATAACTCTTGTAAATCTTCCGTTAAAAAAACCTGCGATGGTTGTAAGTTAACATCAACCAACTGCTGTTTACTATTCCAATATAATACGTAATTGCTTTGGTTTAACTTTCTAATAAAGTTATTTATATAGGATGCTTTCTCTTGGTTAATTATCGTATCCAATTCCGTTTCTTTATTTTCAAGTAAAAGCTGTGTATTCTTCCATATAAGAGGATATGAGGCAATTACACCTGCTGCAATAATTGCAATCAATAGCAAGCTTAATAGAACACCGAACAGCTTTGTTTGTTTATTGTTTTTCAATCTTGTATCCAACGCCCCACACCACCTTCAAATATTTTGGATCTTTCGGATTAATCTCTATTTTCTCTCGAATATTTCTAACATGCACCATAATAGTGTCCGTACCCACTGGTCGTTCGTTCCATACCTTTTCATATATTTCTTCTGCAGAAAATACCTGTCCAGGGTGTTTCATTAGTAAGGTCAGAATTTTAAACTCGAGGGGTGTCATCTTTACCGAATTTCCATCCACAAATACCTGGACTGTTTTTTCATTTAGTTCCAACCCTCCGATTACATATACGCCTTCTTCTTTTTTATCTAATACATTTAGATATTTGCTGTAGCGCCTAAGGTGAGAATTCACTCTTGCAAGCAACTCCATCGGCGTGAATGGTTTGGTAACGTAATCGTCGGCTCCTATATTTAATCCGGTCACTTTATCCATTTCCTCCGACTTTGCCGTCAGCATAATTACCGGAAATTCATATTTCTCACGTAATTTCATTGTCATCGTTAATCCATTCATCTTTGGCATCATGATATCCACAATGGCAAGATGGATTTCTTCTTTCTCAATAATCTCCAATCCTTCCAATCCATTGGATGCTTTAAAAACTTTGTAGCCTTGGTTTTTTAGATAAATACCTATGCCATCTAAGATTTCCTTATCGTCCTCTACAACTAATACATGATAAGAATTCATATTTTTCCCCATTTCTACACTACTTTATATTTTATCTGACCAATAACACTGTAATTACCTTGCAAAACTACATATGATATTGATTACCTTATTTAATTCAATCATTATCCATTATACACCATCTTAATTGTAAATCCCATACCGGCCTCAGGACGATAAATCCTTACTTCTAATCGACTCCTCTGCCCTTCCGGATAAGATTTTAAGACTTTACCATATCCTTAATTTCTTTAAAATTCTTAAGCTCTTCCTTTGTGATTGTTCCCAAATCTTCAACAATTGCAGTTATTTTACTAAAGGGCAAGGGAATAACATAGTTATCCCATCGATGCCTTAACCGTAATACCCTTTTATATTTAAAATGAATATAAACAACCCTTTTTTCTGCCTCGGAAGCCAGGAGAAACAACAATTTCTTTGGCTCATGAAGAGGACCTAAAGGTCCATCCATAGAAGCTGCAAGAATTCCATCCTCATTTTTAGCAAATGACAATAACTCTTTGAGAAATGGCCGCATCTTCCATCCATCAGGAAGCCGTAAAGCTCTAGCTTTATAAGGACGAAGCATCTCCTCAATAACATCCCCTCTTTTGTCAGCTGTTACAATCACATGAAACTTCTCTTGTTTTCGAGCAATCCTTCGTAAAACCAGTTGCATACAACAACTATCTCCATGCCAATAACCGACCATGGTATTATTATGGATCCTTTCCTCATGAATTACGGTCAGGCTTCCCGTTGCAGCTACTAGTTTTAAATAGATATTAAATATACTGGACAAAATTTTATGGGATTCTATTATCATAAATCTTCACCATTCTTTCCAAAAACCTTGCTCTCACAAGTCACCTACGATACTAGCTCAGTGGAGATAAAACCCTTTATTGGATCCATGTGCTATTAGGACTTTCCTTACATGAAGCCACCACATAAGAAGCAGTGCCTTTACTTTTGTGATACAATAACACACGCTCATATAGGTACTGGACCTTTCTAGCTACATTATGGGAGAGGTAGCTTTTTGCTTCAGATATTGCATTCTGTTTCATCCATTTTCTTATGTGTGCATTTTCTAAAAGGCTTTCCAAATTCCTTTCCCAACTATCAATATCCAGTTCTGATAGATAACCATTAAAACCATCATATACGACGTCTCTAGTACCTGTAGCATCCACCGCGATCACTGGCAAACCTGCTGCCATGGCTTCCAGTAATACAATTCCTTGCGTCTCTGACTTAGATGCAAATAGGAACAAGTCACATGCCCGGTAGTAATTTCGTATCTCGGAATGTTCGACACCTCCACAGAAGGTTACATTCTTTTCTAAGCCAAGTCTAATTACTTCCTTGCCTAATTCCTCTCTTTCACTTCCAGCACCAATCAGCAGTAACCGAAAACAGTCTCCTTTATTCTCCTTTAATTTCGCCAATCCCTTAAGAAGAAAGTCTATATTCTTTTCTTTCTCAAGCCGAGACACCGTACAGAATAAATACTTTTTACCATCAATATAGTGATTACGAATCTTCTTTACTTTCTCCGCTTCATATTGAAAATCCTCTTCCAACAACCCTGTTGGTACGACCTCCACATTCGTTGTTGTTCCTTGTTCTTCTAAATATTGCTTCATACTCTCTGTTGGTGCAAATACTAAGCTACATCGGTTGGTAAATATACGGTTATGAGTTTTCACAAGCTTCTCACTTCCTCCATACAGAAGTTTTCTTTCCCATGCGCGAGTTCGACTCTTCTCATGTCGATTAAAATGCTTTTGCAGAAGATCATAAGGTTTTAGGTAGTGAAGGTACTGCTCATATCTTGTATGATAGGTAAAGACCACTGGGGTATTATATTTCCTACCTAGATATTGGGCGGTATATCCCATAAGCATGGGGTGATGTACATGAATTAAATCAAAGGGATAAGCTGCAAATTTCTCCTCGATGGATTGATCAAGAAAATCTGGAATGGTAATTTCCCCTTTAAGTTTTTTCTTTCTGGAACGGTAGCGGATTACATATGGCTCCTCTACTTCATCTTCATAGCTAGGGGCAAATATATACACCTCATGGCCTAGTTTTCTTAACCCATTTGAAAGTCGTTCAATCGATATAGGTACACCACCGACAAATGGTTTGTAATTGTTTGTAAGCATTGCAATACGCATAGAAATCCTCCTCTCAATTTCTTACGCTAAAAACTTTAGAGCAGCTTCACCAAAGATATATCCTGCCCCTACAAATAATAAGTTCCATACAAAGATACCCATGGTTGAAGCTACCGTATATCCAATAAAATTTATCTTTAAAACACCTGCTGGGATAGAGATAATCGTTCGAAATACTGGAATCAGTTTACCAACAAAGATACCTAAGTACCCTTTGTTCTGTACTCGTTCTATCGTCCTATCAATAACAGCCTTCTGCTTTGGAAATTTCTTAACATACTTCTTTAATACCAAATCACCTCCATACCTTCCCAGAAAATATAAAGCCCAACTACCGCAGATGCCTGCAACCACTGATAAAATGAGTACCGATATAAATGCAATATTCCCTTTAGAAGCCCATATTCCTGCTAAAGGCATTATGACTCCAGATGGAAATCCAGGCATATTAAGATATTCTAGAAATACTATGACAAAGATAACAATAGCACCGTATCGATGAAAATATGCAGACAATACATGAACATCCATAGCACTCTTTTCCTCTTTCCTTGGTATTCTTGTTAATAGCTATAAGATGAAATACTTATCACATCTTGTTTAAATCAGGCTTATTACTTATAATGTTGCTATTCTCATTTTTTTATAGCGATATTTTATAAAGACACACTTTTAAATTCTTTTCCTTGTATATTACTATCATCATAAAATATAAATCTAAAAATCAACTAAGGATAAAACAAAAGAATTTCTAAAGATTTCGTTTCGTAATTTTAAGAAACTTTTTTCTAATTCAAGGCATACTATATTTTTAGATATGTATATTGAGTATCAAGAGTCATTTTTTGAATCTATAGTTTCTTAATACCACGAATTTTGATACTTTAGCTAACAATTTAAGTATAATTTCAAATTATTATACACCCAGAATCGGAGGTTATATCATTGAAAGAGAGACATTTTTTTGCAGGCAATAATACTGCAGAGGGCTTTTTTAGTTATTTTGATTACATCATGAATCTAGAGGAGGCTAACCATTACTACATTCTTAAAGGCGGTCCGGGTGTTGGTAAAAGCTCATTTATGAAAAAATTTGCTTCCAACATGGCTTCCCTAGGTCATGCCATAGAATATGTCCATTGTTCCAGTGACAGGGAAAGCTATGATGCTATTGTGGTCCCTGCACTTAAAATTGGCTTCGTCGATGGTACTGCTCCTCATACGATTGATCCAAAATATCCTGGTGCAGTAGATGAGATTATAAACCTTGGTTTTTTCTTTGATGGAAGTAAAATTGTCGATCATAAAAAAGAGGTTATTCAAGCAAGTAAAGAAAAAACACAGACATATAAGAGCGCTTACCGTTATTTAGCAGCCGCTAGCTTAATCCTTGAAGATGTAAATTGGGTATATGATACATTAACAGATGATCTAAAGTTCTATAGAATATGTGAAGAAGTTATAAATGATCTTTTACAAAAGGAAGCACAAAGTAGGCAGAAAGAAGAATTGGGCTATATAAGAAAGCTATTTTCCGAATCCTACACGGCCGATGGCTATATCAGCTTTACCGATTCCTTATGTGCCGAGACTAAAGTGTGGGCGGTTAATGGTAAAAACATTAATTATGTATCTAAATTAATGGATGAAGTCACTAAGAAAGCTCTACTTAATGGCTTAGATGTCGAATGCTTCTACCGACCCTTAACTCCGAATAAAATTCAGCATCTTTTCCTACCAGAATTAAACCTAATGATTCGAAGTGTAGAGGATGATATCAAAGGCAACTTTGATAGTCTGATTGATCTTAACAAAATTATGGATACGACTGTATTAAAAGGACAATTATCTATAATTCAAAGTAAAGAAAAAGAATATGAAACCTTGGTTAATATGGCCTTAGATAAACTTTCCCAGACAAAGAAGCTTCATGATCGACTGGAAAAAATCTATGTTGACAGTATGGATTTTAATGGTGTCAATCAGTATTTTGATACAATTTTGGCAAAATATAAATAAAATCTGTCTCCATGTAATGACAGGCAAGTAATCCTAATGCAATAGATGCACAAGCAGCATACCCGAATAATTAACAGAATCAAAAAGAGTGTTCAATAAAACTGAACACTCTTTTTGATATAACTATATTTGCATGATAAATATTTTTCTTAAACTATTTATTTATTGAATTTCTTGAATTGGTAGCTTAGAAGGATGATGATTTCATAATGTTTCTTTCGTTATATTTGTCATCTTTACCTACACTGTAGCTATGTCCTTCTATATCATCCCATTGATATGAAAATTTCTTATTGCCATTTCCAATCTCATTTACCTTTGTAAAACCAAATCCTAAATTGCAACCGAATGGAACCATTACAATGAAAGAAACTTCTTTATCATACATATCCCATCTTCACCTTTCACAACATATTGTATTTCATTTGCTACAATATATTATATGTATGACAGCTTATCCAGACTTACTCGATTGAATAAAGTATTTTTACTATTTTACTCTAGGTATTAGATCTATATCTATGCCAACAAAAATGCACCTATAACCCCGGCGATTAATGTCAAGATTATAGGATTTACCTTAAAACGAATATTGACAAATGCAGCAATTATAAAGATCGCACCACCTACAATAGAGATCGTTCCAAGAGGATCGATAAATAAGGATGATAAGTTACTATCAGGCAATAGTAGAACACCTGATGCAATTGTCACAGCTGCTGCTGCAATCAGTCCTACTGCGGCAGGTTTTACCCCGTCCATAAAGCTATTCATTATTTTATTATCACGGTAGCGCTCAATAAATCGCATCACCAATATAATCATAATAAGCGAGGGAAGCGAAACTCCAATCGTAGCAAATAGCGCACCCCAGAAACCGCCTGCAATATATCCCACAAAGGTGGCCGAATTAATAGCAATCGGACCTGGCACCACCATATCGAGTGCAGTTAAGCTTGCAAATTGGTCTGGGGTAATGGAGAAACGAGCGGATTCATCAATAATCATTGACATCATTGCATAACCTCCACCAAAACCCAAAGCGCCTATTCTAAAAAATACAATCAATAATTTTAGATATAATAACATTAATTCTTCTCCTTCTCATTTCTTTTAGTCATAATTCTCTGATAGATATAGCCCGCCAAGCCAGCTCCCAAGACAACTATTGGAGCGCTTATATTAGTGAACATTACTAATACAAAAGCTGCCAGCATAAGAATAACTCCAAAAAAACTCTTAATATTATACTTACCCAAAGTATAAGCAGCAGAAAGAATGAACGCCGATGAAGCAGCCCTGATACCATGGAAAGCACCTGCTATGGGGCCATCCTGTGGAATAAACTGCAGTAATATAGTTGCCAATATCATTAATACAAATGCTGAAATGGTTGCTCCTAGACCTGCAAAGAGCATACCAATGGTTCCGCCCACGTAGCGCCCCACAAAAGATGCACAATTTAATCCTATTACTCCAGGCAATGTCTGTGATAGCGTAGCGTACTCTAGAAACTCCTCCTCAGGCATCATTTTATACTTATCTACAACATCCTTTTGAATAACAGGTAGCATAGATAGTCCACCGGCAAAAGTAAATGTACCTGCTTTAAAAAAGATTGTGAATAAAGCTAAATTTGTTTTTAAATCCGTTTTCATTCATTTTCTCTCCCTTGTTAGTACAGTGATATAAGTGTGTAATTATGATGTTAGTACCATAGATATTCTTAGATATCGAATTGGTATTGATAAGTATAACGTTTTTTTTCATAAAACTCAAATTAAATGCTTATTCCAACATTTCGTATACAATCATTCCTATTTCAATACAATTCATCACTTTTTAAGTAATATATTCGATGTGCCGCAATAATGCAACAAGGATACAGCAATTCCCACGTTTCCAATAGGGTATTAGTAATCTGTATGTGTATTACATTTCGGTTTTAAATTTATAGTACAAAAAGAACGTCATAGACTACACCAATGTAATCCATGACGTTCTTTTCTAAATACAAATTATATCAACTTAATTATTCCACTTTGATATTAATTATTACTTAACGGTAACCCGAGCATTTATTCTTCTTCCATCAACATAGATCATGATAATAGCATTTCCTTTGCCTACTGCTTTAACGGTACCATTATCAGAAACAGTTACAACGGATTTTTTGTTCGAATGCCAGGTAATGTCACTTGTTGTTCCGCTAACTTTCAGTTGCTTTGTTTTTCCATTCTCTAAGGTAAATTTCTTAGCATTTACTTGAAGAACTTTAACCTCGCAAGTTAATTTGCGATTACCAACAGTAGCAGTAATAATAGCCGAGCCAGGTCCTTTCGCTTCGACACGTCCATTACTAGAAACTTCTGCAACAGATTTGTCACTGGTTTCCCAGGTCACTTTCTCGTCAGTACCCATAACCTTAAGTGTTTTTAAGTGACCATACCAATCACCATGCTCTAATACTACAGAATTATGGTTTAATCGAATGCCTGAGTTATTACTTTTATCTCCGACTGTGACTCTAACATTAATTCTTCTCCCATCAACATAGATCATTATGATAGCGTCACCTTCTCCGACCGCTTTCACAGTACCATTATCAGAGACGGTTGCAACGGATTTTTTGTTCGAATGCCAGGTAATATCGCTTGTTGTTCCGAAGACTTGTAGTTTCTTTGTTTCTCCTTTTCGTAAACTGAATTCTTTTACACTTGCCTCAAGCACTTTAACCCTATAGTGTAACTTCGCATTACCAACGGTCGCGGTAATGATTGCCGTACCGGGGCCTTTGGCCTCAACACGACCTTTGCTAGAAACAACTGCAACAGATTTGTCACTGGTTTCCCAGGTTATCTTTTTATTGGTACCTTCTACCTTAATCGTTTTTAGATGACCATACCAATCACCGTGCTCTAGTACGACAGATTCATGATCCAAACCAACAACGGTAACATTGCTTGTTAATTTCTTGCTACCATTAACAACTACCTTAATAGTAGCATTACCAGGTTTCTTAGCAGTAATCTTACCTTGATCAGAAACAGATACTATTGATGTATTGTCAGAAGACCATTCTGCTTTGCGAACAGGTCCCCAGACCTTTGATTCAAAGGTATTACCCGGGGCTAGTATTAGTTCCTTTTTATAAATCTGGTATACGGAAACTTTTGCTTTTAATTTTTTACCAGCTACTGAAGCAGTAATAGTTGTGGTACCAGAGGCTTTCGCAGTTACTCTTCCTCCACTGGAAACGGTAGCGACCTTAGGATTGCTTGAATGGAAGGTAGCCTTTCTAGAAGTTCCCAATACCCTAAGTGTTTTATAACGTCCAATTTCTAATTCCACCGATTTATCATTTAAACGAATGGAATTAGATGCATTTGCATTATAGATTTCTTTTGTAAAAAGTAATGCTGTAATAGCGATGGTCAGAATAAGTCCTGATATAATCAGGCGTTTCTTCTTCATCAAAAATTCACTCCTTGTATGTAATGTATATAATAAAGTTACACCGTGCTATAAAGGGGTTCCCCCTACTTTATTGCAGGTATAAAGTATTATAGGATACATCAAGGAGTGTTTCATTAGTAAAAGATTGGGTATTTTAAGAATAGAATGGTAAAATCGTAATCAATCTCTTTATATTAAAATAATTCTGCCATAACTATATTTCTTAATTTTCTTGTTAAAGTATCGGTTCCAGAATCCTTTTTCTGCATCATAAATAAAAAGCTAATCTTTTCATTAGGAAAATTACAAAAATACGTTCCAAGCCAGCCGTCCCATCCATATTCACCTATCGCTCCATTTAAGAAGGCCAAGCCCGGCTTCTTCATTACACGCATTAGATTACTATAGGTATAACCTGCTAGCAGTGTTTCCCGATTTCTCATATCCTCCTGCTGCCCAGGTAATAATTCACCACTTGTAAAGAATTCGACAGTCTTTGGAGAAAGGATTTTCACTCCATCAAGTTCACCGTGATTTAAGAGCATGGTTGCAAACTTGGCATAATCTTCTATAGTTGATGCCAATCCTGCACCACCGGACTCAAAAGCAGGAGGATTTTTCATCGTATATTCTATACCTAAGTTGTTCGTTGGTTTCTCTATAAAAGTATCATTCACATTCTCATATAATTTTGCAAAACGATCTTGCTTATCACTAGGTACATAAAACGCTGTATCCTTCATACCAAGAGGATCAAATATTTCTTTCTTAAGGAATTCACTATACTTCATTCCGCTAACTACCTCAACAATTGCTCCTAAGATGTCTGCGGAAGTACCGTACATCCAATGCTCCCCTGGTTGAAAATGCAGACTACATTTACCAAGAGAATTCGCAATCTGAAGTGTTGTCATAGCTGAAGCACTATGTAAATTGTCAATAATATTGCGGAACACTTCATCCGCTTCTCGTCCTGCTGGATGAGAAGGATCCGGATAGGGTAATCCTGAGGTCATGGATAACAAATCCTTAATCATCATATCCCTTTTCACAGGTATCGGTCCTGCATCGGTTGCTACTTTTTGATTTACGAAACCAGGAAGATATTTAGATACCGGATCTGCCAAATCAATAAGCCCTCTTTCCATTAATATCATTACCGCAGCACCAGTAATAGGCTTACTTAAGGAATACATACGGTAAATAGAATCCCTACGAACTGGAATCCTACCTTCTACATCTGTGTAACCTGCTTGACAATAGGCTATCTCCTGACCTTCTTTTAATACTAATAAGTTAGCACCAGGTATGTATTTATCTTCAATTGCCTGATTCAAAACAGTTTCCAATTTCTTTGTTAATGAAATATATCTATCTTTATACATATCCATTTATCCTCCAATACCGCTTCTTCTTACTATATCTCTATTCGAATCGTAGTTATTTCTTATTACCATATCGTAAAGGTATTGAGATTTTATTATTAAAAAATGCTATAATTGGTCCCATAAAAAATGCAGTAACCAATGTTCCAATACCAACCGTAGCTCCAAGTACAAAACCTATAATTGTACATATAAGGTCAGAGCCAATTCTACAATATTGAAAACGAGCAACCTTCTTTTCTGATAAAATAAGTGCTACCGCGTCATAGGTAGATACACCCAAATCACCAACAAAATATAAAGAAGAACCAAAACATAGAATGATAATTCCAACAATCAAAAATAAGATTCGAATACTGATTGTCGGATTAGGTATTCTTGTTTCAAAAAGCCAGGAGGAAAACTCCACTACATAGCCCAGTAGTAAAATATTGATTACCGTCCCTAAACCAATCTTTTTTCGATCAATAATAAAAATAAAGATTAGCATAATTAAGTTTAGAATCGTATAAAACGTTCCAAATCCTATCGGCATATGGTTCCATACCCCGTGAGCAAACACTTGAAAGGGATCCATTCCAAATGCTGAAAAATTAAACATGCCTACACTGAAACCTGCAACTAACACTCCAATAACTGTCATAATTACTCTTCGTTTTTGTTCTGTCATTTCACATCTCCATCGTTCATTTTAGTATTAAATAAATCTGAATATACTTTATCTCATTTAATGATATTTTTCAATAGTCTTTAATATCGGATTAGACACTCTCTCCGTCTTTATAATATTATAACTTTATAACTTGCATTGGTAATTCCTGATAATAGGAATGCAAATCAATCTGCTCTAGATGAAAACCTCCATCCAGGTGCATCCGATATCCAATTTTTCCAGCCGTGCAAGGAAGCCATTCAGGTATGTATTTATTCTCCGGATTGCCTTTACATATGAAAGACATCCATGTCTCATTGATCCTTTTGGACAGATCATCGTCAATACTATCATATTCATTATTTATTTCTTCTATATAGCCAAATAAATATGGCATCTCGCTAGAATGCTGCGCCCGACCGATAGGACCACCATAATCCCACCGATAGGACCAAACTTTATGACCTGCCTCTGCCAACAATCTAGTTAAAAATATAGTCGCATTACCATATACGCATAAAGTCTGTGTCATATCAAAGGCAATTGCAGATGAATATTCTTTTTTATATTCCAAGTACTTCTTATATACAATGCCCCAATTCTTCCCGTAGCATTTTTTAAATGTTGCAATGCTCTCATGGTCTGTAGGATTATAATCTGGATCGCTATAGAATAGTTCTTCTTTGTTATAACCAATCATAACCGGAATATCTCCGACTTTACCACTCTTAATATATTGTTCCGGCTTTTCCTTTATTGTTCTTCCATCCAGTACCGGTCCAAATAAATGAACTGCATCATATACTTCATAAGCTTCTTTCTGCGCAGCTATGATTTCTTCGCCACTCTTTGTTAATATTTTTTCTGGGGTATCTGCTATACCTAGTTTATCAAGAACAAGCTTAGTAATCATTGTTGCTGTATGTGCATCTCGTATACACTGAACAGACCCACTTTGTATTATTGCTCTGTGATATAAACCTTTTGCTGCAGGTGTGACCATTAAATTAGCTACCGATTTTCCTCCTGCCGATTGGCCCATTAATATCACATTATCCGGATCACCACCGAATGCTGCGATATTCTCTTTTATCCAATTTAGTGCTAATATTTGATCAAGTAATCCACAATTACCGGAATCTTTATACTCTTCACCTAATAATTCTGCTAAATAAAGATAACCTAGGGCTCCCAATCGATAATTGGCGGCAACCATTACCGCTTCTCTTCCTTGGATTAAATGTGGTCCATCAAGGAACTTATCTGAGTTACCTCCAGAAATATGACCTCCTCCATGAATAAAGAAAATAACAGGGCGCCTATTGTTATCAATAGCTGGTGTCCATATATTTAAATTCAAGCAATCTTCGGAAAAGCAAAACTCATCTTTACTTTCCTCTTCGACCACCTGCAAGGATCGATTGCCAAATTTAGCAGCATCAAATATTCCCTCCCATGGCTCTACTGGAACTGGTGGTTTAAAGCGTAGATTTCCTATTGGAGCTTTCGCAAAGGGAATTCCCTTAAAAGCGATCATACCATTTTCTTCTACACCACGTAACTTCCCATATTTTGTTCTTACTATCACAAAACTCCTCCTTTATCATATGTTGACATATCATACCTTTATTTGCACGAGTTTTATATAATGCTGAATTTTAGATATATATTAATAGTATTATATATCTTTTCTTATAGTATGGGAATCTACTTCAATAAAAAAATGCGTTCCATTAGAAACGCATTTTTCTTTACAACTGGGCTACAAGGATTCGAACCTTGAAATGCTGGAGTCAGAGTCCAGTGCCTTACCGTTTGGCGATAGCCCAATATATGACAAGCGAGTTGTGTAAACTCTACTTGTATTTTAGATTTGTGATAGC
>JAAYSQ010000276.1 GCA_012523925.1 Clostridiales bacterium | reverse complement strand
TTTAGAGTCGAAAAAGCGCATTGTCCGACGAGCATTGCGAGGAGTTTGCGTTTTTCGGCTCTGCTTTACCATAGGATAAATCGGTTAGTGAATTAGAACTTTGATTCTATAAGCCAGAATAAAATATCATCACCGATGTGATTCAATAATTAAATTGCTGATTTAATCAAGCACTTCCTTATTATGAATTTTTATCTGAACCGTATATCCAAATAGGATTTCACAATCTCTACACATTTTTCAAACCCTAATTGGCTACTATTCAAGCACAAATCATAGTTCTTAACATCATCCCAGTCCCTACCTGTGTAGTACTTATAGTACTCTGCACGATGTTTATCAATGCTGGCGATTTGTTTTTCAATTTCTTTCTTCGGATTACCTGTCATGTCATGTAAAGTATTAATACAATCCTCCAAAGGAGCGTGGACAAACAACTTTATTACATTATCATAATCTTTTAGTACATAATCCGCGCATCTCCCGATAATTATACAGCTTTCTGTGTTGGCAAGTTCTTTAATAATCTTTGCTTGATAATTAAATAAATTATCATTGGACACAAAATCATCGCTATCCGGGGGAATCAACTCACCTTTATAAGCTTTCTTTGCAATACGGAATAGCAAGCTTTTCTTTAACTTTTCATCGGCCTTAGCAAATAATTGCTCATTAATCCCACTGTCGTCAGAAGCCAAACGAAGTAGCTCCCGATCATAGTATGGAATGCCCAGGTCCTTAGATAACATCTTTCCTATCGTTCTTCCACCGCTTCCATATCCTCTTGCAATGGTAATTACATATTTTTTATTCAAAATACCTCCACCTTTCTCAATGGCTTTTGTATTCTTTACTCACCTAAATATGCCTTCTTTACCGACTCATCATTTAGTAACTTAGCAGCATCCCCTTCTAATACAATATTCCCGGTTTCCAGTACATATGCCCTGTCAGCAATCGATAATGCCTTCTTTGCATTCTGCTCTACCAGGAGTACAGTTGTGCCACTTTTTCTTATACTTTCTATTATATCAAATACTTCTTCTACAAGAATGGGTGATAGTCCCATAGAAGGTTCATCCATTAATACAATCTTCGGTTTCGACATTAAGGCACGCCCCATGGCTAGCATCTGCTGTTCTCCACCGCTTAAGGTTCCCGCATACTGCCCTTTTCGCTCTTTTAGCCTTGGGAATCTCTTATATACATTTTCAATAGTCTCTTCAATTTCTGATTTATCACTGCGGGTATAAGCACCCATCAGAAGATTCTCATATACCGTCAATTGGGAAAACACATGTCTTCCTTCTGGTACATGGGCAATTCCGTGGGATACAATTTTATGTGCAGGTATTTTCAGTAAATCAATACCTTCATAAATCACTTCACCGGTTTTTGCCGGAATTAATCCAGTAACTGTGTGCAGTATCGTCGTCTTGCCGGCACCATTGGCACCGATTAGCGCGATAACTTCTCCTTCATTAACTTTAAAGGATACACCTTTGATCGCCTGAATCACTCCATAATAAACCTGTAGATCTTTTACTTCCAGCATGGCCATAACTTAATCCTCCTTACTCTTATTCCCCAAGATATGCTTTGATAACTTCAGGATTATTAAGTACATCCTGTGGCAATCCATTAGCTAGTTCCGTTCCAAAATTAAGAACATAGATTTTCTCACAGATACCGGACACAAGCTTCATGTCATGCTCGATCAATAATATGGTAACATCATATTTCTTTCGAATGAGCGTTATCGTCTCCATCAGCTCTTCTGTTTCTGATGGGTTCATACCTGCTGCCGGTTCATCAAGTAGCAAAAGTTTCGGATTGGTAGCCAGCGCTCTGGCAATTTCTAACTTTCTTTGCTTACCATAAGGAAGATTCGCAGAAAGTAAATTTGCATCTTGATCAAGATTAAAAACTGATAAGATATCATGTGCTCTTTCATTCATCTGCCTCTCAGACTTAAAGAAGGATGGCAACCGCAGAATTCCAGCCGCAGTAGAATAACTATAATTATTATGAAGTCCGATCTTTACATTATCAAGGACGGACATATTCTTGAATAAACGAATATTCTGAAAGGTTCGTGCAATTCCCGCCTTGTTGATTTCAATTGTATTCTTGCCTGTTATATCTACACCATCAAGAAACATTTTACCGGTATCTGGTTTATACACGCCGGTAAGCAAATTAAAGGTCGTAGTTTTTCCGGCACCATTTGGCCCTATTAAGCCATATAGCTCCCCTTTTTCAATGGTAATACTAAAGGAATCAACTGCGCGTAACCCTCCAAAGGAAATGCCCAAGTTTTTTACTGATAACATAGCCATAAATTACGCCTCCTTCTTCTGTTTATTAAACAACATAGCAAGATAACCCTTAATTGAATGATTCTTACGCCATGCGATGCATTTTGGATTCCAATTAAATATCATCATTACAATCAGCACAATTGCATAGATAATCATACGGTAATCTTGCATAAAACGAAGATATTCCGGAAGGAGTGTTAATACTACCGCAGCGATAATTGAACCTCGAAGATTACCAATACCTCCTAGTACAACAAAGACAAGAATCATAATTGACATATTGTAGCCAAAGTTCTTCTGTGTTGCAATTAAAGTTGAAATGTTGTGGGAATATAGAACTCCAGCAACCCCTGCAAGCGATGCAGATATGGTAAATGCTAGAATTTTAAACTTAGTAATATCAATCCCCATAGATTCTGCAGCTATGCGATTATCACGAATGGCCATAATTGCACGACCAGAGCGAGAATTCACTAAGTTTATTATAATAATAAAGGTTAAAATAAGCAATAATATCGCTATACCAAAGGTTGCATCCTTGGGGGTACCAGTAATTCCCCTAGGACCATTCACAATAGTCTGTCCGCCTTCCTCTAAATTAAGAGATGCTGCATCCTTAATAGAGAAATGGACACCTTCACTATCAACACCAATATATAGGACATTCATTACATTTTTAATAATCTCATTAAAAGCAAGTGTTACAATCGCAAGGTAGTCACCACGCAGGCGTAATACCACTGTCCCAATCAAACTACCAAGCAAGGCAGCTGCTAAAGCACCAATCAAAATCGCTAAGGTAAATCGTATAAAAACGTTCGGTATAGTATCAACGGTCACTTTGGAAAAGAAAGCACTGGCAAATGCACCAATACACATAAATCCTGCATGGCCAAGGCTCAGCTCACCTAGGATACCTACCGTCAAGTTTAAAGACACTGCCATAATGGAATAATAGCATAGTGGTATTAACAAACCTTTCATAAGATTTGAAATAGACCCATTTGCTATCATAATCTGGCAAATAATATATACAATGATAATTGCTCCAATCGTAATAAGGTTAGAGCGAGTAGAGTTACTAACTTGTTTAGCTGGTTTCATTTTCATCTGCCATCACCTACACTTTCTCTTGAATCTGCTTACCAAGGATACCAGTTGGTTTTATCAGAAGAACTAGAATAAGAACGAAAAATACAATTGCATCGGCAAGTTGTGAGGAAATATAGGCACGACCTAATATTTCTATTATACCAAGAAGAATACCACCAATCATTGCGCCAGGTATCGATCCAATTCCACCAAATACTGCAGCCACGAACGCCTTAATACCAGGCATTGCTCCAGACGCAGAAGATAAGGATGGATAAGAAGAAAACATAAGTGCGCTGGCCACTGCAGCAAGTGCAGAACCAATAGCAAATGTTATTGCAATCGTTCTATTTACATTCACACCCATCAGAATTGCAGCGTCTCGATCTTCCGAAACTGCCACCATACCACGACCAGTCTTGGATTTCTTTACGAAAGTTGTTAAGGCAATCATGATAATAATACAGAGCGGAATCGTAACTAAGGTTTCACCAGCTATAGTTAGATTTCCTCCCGCTAATTTTAAATCCGGTACATTAATAACTGAAGTAAAAGATTTGGTATCTGCACCAAATATTAGAAGTGCGAAGTTTTGTAAAAAGTAACTAACACCAATTGCGGTTATTAATACTGCCAAGGAAGGTGCTTTTCTAAGTGGTTTATATGCTATACGTTCAATTGTAATACCAAGCAGGGTACATAGTATGATTGCAACAATAACCGCAATCAATGGATTAAGTCCCATGGTACTCATTATCGTAAATATAATAAAACCACCAATCATAATGACATCGCCATGTGCAAAGTTTAACATTTTTGCGATACCATATACCATTGTATATCCCAGTGCAATGATAGAATACACACTACCTAGGCTAATTCCTCTAATTACATATGAAATAAAGCTCATAAACTCCCCCCGTTAGGTTATTTATTTGATTGCAATAAAGGATATCCGTTTACAATCATTCAACATTTGGTTTCTAAATTAGGTTATCCGCTAATATAAGAAACATACAGAAGGCGATATATAGGCCCTTCTGTATGTCTCATAAATAATGACTCATAAATCATAATATTGAAAATCTTATCTTTCGCTACTACCTATATTATTCAAATAATGTATATACGCCATCTTTAATTATGACAGCTCTTGGCTCCTTATTAACTTCGCCAGTTGCAGCCCATGTCATGCCTGCACCGGTTAAGCCATCATAGGTAATCTCAGTCATTGCAACTTTTAATGCGTCACCGATTTCGGATATGCTCATATCTGGAGTAACACCGGCCTTTTCAATAGCTGCTTTGATGATATAAATTGCATCATAGGCATCAGCACCAAATTGATTTGGTATGTCTCCGCCAGAAAGCTCTTTAAATTTGTCAACAAAATCTTGTGTCTTTTGATCCGGAGCATCCGCTGCGAAAGGTGTAAGCAACATTACATCTTCGGCTAAAGCTGGATCAAAGTTTTCTACTCCAAGAATACCATCGAGACCATCACATCCAAAGAAAATCGGATCAAAGCCCATGCCATTTGCTTGTGTTAAAATCAATGTTGCTTCCTGATAGTAGATTGGTAGAAATACTAATTCTGCGCCACCATCCTTTGCTTTTTGAAGCTGAACGGAAAAATCAGATTTACTATCAGCAGTAAAAGCTTCTGCCGCAACGATTTCTAAATTGGTATTTGCTGCTTCTTCAATAAACTTCTCATAGATACCTGATGAATATACATCGGAACCATCATAGATTACTGCTACCTTGCTAGCTAAATTTTGATCGCTAATATACTTTGCAGAAGCTGCACCTTGGTTAGGGTCGGTAAAGCAAACTTGGAATGCATTGTCGTACTGAATAACTGCCGGAGCAGAACCGGAAGGTGTCAATTGGAACATATTATCATTCTTCGTTTCCTCAGCTACTGCAACACTAGGACCAGAGGTAACGGCACCCATGAGTATCTGCATTCCCCAGTCTTTCAAATTGTTATATGCATTGACTGATTTCTCTGGATCATGCTCATCATCTTCATAACGTAATTCAATTTGCTTACCGTTAATGCCACCGGCCTCATTAATTTCCTTTACTGCTATCTCAGCACCATACTTTACATGTTGACCATATACAGCAGCACCACCGGTTAAAGGTCCTATCGCACCTATATAGAATTTGTCTCCAGACTTCTGTGCACCAGTATCTTCTTTCGTACCACAAGCTGCAAAGCTAGCTACGGTTAAACAAAGTACTAAAAATAAACCTAACATTCTTTTCATTTTCATTAAATTCCCTCCCAATAACTTTGACCTAAAACTAAACGAAACAAGTAAATTTCATTTGCAATGAATTATATGTCACTTTAACGCATGAAGCTTTAACACATTAATTCAATGACCTGTCAGTATATTTTATAAGAGAATGCACGAAAGTCGGACATTCTCTTAATAATAGTCAAAGCGTTCATTGCAATAACAGTGTTATTTCTTAAGTATGTTATCGCGAACGCTTTTATTCTTGGATATTATAATACCCTTGTAAAAAACATTTGTCAATCAAAAACAAAAGAATTAAAGGAGTTAAGTATATAACTTATTTATAGCTGATATATTCCTCAGATATAATGGAATTACTAATATATTATTCTTCCTCCACTTCGCTACATATATTACATGATATAGCATCAAAGCGTATGATTTTTAATCCATAAGTAGATCGTTTGTCGCCATCGGTACTTAGGTCGAGGCAGATATATATCGATAGATATGTGTCTGTCTCGGCCTTATGTACCGCTATGAGCGACAACCGAGCGAGAGCGTATCTACGTTGGATAAAAACCATACGCTATTTTCATAAATTTATATTGTGATTAATATCACTAACAAAAAAGCGCCATAAAGAATTACATTGTTTATCACATCAAAATATAAAGAATAGCGTATGATTTTTAATCCATAAGTAGATCGTTTGTCGCCATCGGTACTTAGGTCGAGGCAGATAGATATCGATAGATATGTGTCTGTCTCGGCCTTACGTACCGCTATGAGCGGCAACCGAGCGAGAGCGTATCTACGTTGGATAAAAATCATACGCTATTTTCAAAAATTTATATTGTGATTAATATTACTAACAAAAAAGCGCCATAAAGAATTACATTGTTTATCACATCAAAATATAAAGAATAGCGTATGATTTTAATCCATAAGCAGATCGTTTGACGCCATCGATACTTTGGCCGGCAGATAGATATCGATAGATATGTGTCCGTCTCGGCCTTATGTACCACTATGAGCGACAACCGAGCGAGAGCGTATCTACGTTGCATAAAAACCATACGCTATTTTCATAAATTTATATTGTGATTAATATCACTAACAAAAAAGCGCCATAAAGGATTACATTGTTTATCACATCAAAATATAAAGAATAGCGTATGATTTTTAATCCATAAGTAGATCGTTTGTCGCCATCGGTACTTAGGTCGAGGCAGATATATATCGATAGATATGTGTCTGTCTCGACCTTACGTACCGCTATGAGCGGCAACCGAGCGAGAGCGTATCTACGTTGGATAAAAATCATACGCTATTTTCAAAAGCTTATAACGTGATAAACATCACTAACAATAAAAGGCGCTGCACTTCATAACAGTCCATTAATTACTTAGCCGCTATTCTTTTCGGGCTCACAGTCCCACGCATTTCTATGACTGGAACTCCCTTACCTTCTATATAATCTCTTGTAATCTGTACACTTCCTATATTATCATCCTTGGGAATTTCATACATAATATCAAGCATGATATCTTCCAAGATAGCTCTTAGCGCCCTGGCACCTGTTTTCTTTTCCAATGCCTTCTCTGCAACGGCTTCCAGAGCATCCTGTGAAAATTCCAATTTCACTTCATCCATGGCAAGTAACTCCTGATACTGCTTCAAAATTGCATTCTTTGGTTCCTGCAATACCTGGACCAACATTTCCTTTGACAATCCTTCCAAAGTAAATATAATCGGTAATCTCCCCAAGAACTCCGGTATCATTCCATATTCTCGAAGATCATCTACCGTGACTTTCTGAAGGACATTAGGATCTGCATCATATTTATCTTTTAGATCAGCCTTAAAACCTATGGAAGATTGCTTATTCAGCCTTTCCTTTATAACCTTGTCTAGATCTGGGAAGGCTCCACCACAGATGAATAGGATATTCTGTGTATTCACTGTCGTTAGAGGAACCATGGCATTCTTGGAGGTTGCCCCAACAGGGACCTCAACATCAGCTCCTTCTAATAACCTTAATAAGCCTTGCTGTACAGATTCTCCGCTGACATCCCTACTATTTGTATTACGTTTCTTTGCAATCTTATCAATTTCATCAATAAATATGATACCCTGTTCTGCCTTTTCTACATCATTACCTGCGTTCTGTAGAAGCTTTGATATCACACTTTCTACATCATCGCCAATATAGCCCGCTTCCGTAAGTGATGTTGCATCGGTAATCGCAAGGGGAACATCAAGAAGTTTAGCCAAAGTTTTAACTAAATAGGTTTTACCACTTCCGGTAGGCCCGATCATTAGCATATTTGATTTCTCTATTTCTACATTAGGATTTTTCTTGCTATATATGCGTTTATAATGATTATACACGCCTACTGAGACAACTTTCTTGGCATGGTCCTGGCCAATAATATAATCATCTAAGCTTGCCTTTATTACATGAGGAACAGGTACATTCTTGCGATCAAAAGCTGCATCTACCTTCTTTTCCTCTACTTTTTTCTTTTTTATTTTCTGAGGCTTTAATGCATCCATAGAAAAGCTAGGAATATTCATCATATTTGGTGGTATTCCTAACATTGATATATAAGGATTATCCCCTTGATTGATGGTATCAAAAGTTTTCTGCATACAATCTGAACATATATCAATATTATTCGGGATGTGGATCATTTTCCCTACTTTACTTTCCGGTCTGCGACAGAGATAGCAGACACTTTCATATCCACCATCACGTTCATCATGTTCTTTTTTCTTTGTTTCTTCTATATCTAAATCATCATTATGATCTTTATTATTCATTATTTATCCTCCTTAAACTTGTACGTCTATAATCGTAATCAGGGTATGTTGATAAATTCTCCTACTGGTATTGATTATTATAACCTATCTATTTACCGGCGACAATAGGGGGAATTAATATT
>JAAYSQ010000275.1 GCA_012523925.1 Clostridiales bacterium | reverse complement strand
TTACGAGGCACTTTAACTGTTGTAAGGGAAGGGTCCCTCTTTCGATATGATCTAAAATACGCCCTGGTGTGCCTACTACAACGTGATTTTTCTGCTTCAATTCTGTTTTCTGTATAGAGAATGGATGCCTACCATATATGGCAATGGCTTTAATCCGTTTCAATCTACCTATATTTGTAATATCCTCTTTTACTTGAACCGCAAGTTCTCTAGTTGGTGTTAGAATAAGTACCTGCGGTTTATTCTCTAACCAATCAACCATTTCACAGATAGGTATCCCATAGGATGCAGTCTTACCACTACCCGTTTGTGATCTTACCACAAGGTCTCTTTTCTCCAAGGCAAGAGGAATTACCTTTTGCTGAACCTCAGTTGGGTGATTATATCCTAAGCTTTGAATCGCTTTAACTACTTCATCACTTAATTTATAGTTTGTAAACTCTAGTTTGTCCATTATGTTCCTCATATTCTGCTTAGTTTTTTTTCACTCCATACAAGCATTATTATATTACTTAAATTATCTCTTATTCTTTCAGCGTGGCAAGAGCCTCTTTTGCCTCTTCTTCCGTATCACCAAAGATAAATTTATATAACTCAACGCGGTTTACTTCCCAATTCAATACAATAGGATAACCTATACCATTATATTTCTTTGGCGCATCAAAAGCTCCATCCACTGGAATACGAATTGTCTCTAAGCTTGTCATACGGTTTTCAACAACTGCCTCCATCGCCTCTGCTATTGCTTTTTCCCCAACATTGGTATTGACGTGTCCTAATATTTCCTTGGTAACACCAGGTAATTTTAGAACATTGGTTTTTATATAACTCTCAAAGATTGCTGTCAGTGCTCTTTGCTGACGAACAACACGCCCATAGTCATTATTGGCCCCACCAAGTGTTTTAACCTTTCTTACGCGAACGTAGCCCATTAATTGATTTCCATTTAGTTTATTGACCCCAGGCTTTACATTACGATTTTTCTTTTTTGAGATATAGTTGGTTTTGTTTAGATATTTTGCTTCTTCCTCTCCAAGCTCTATCGTCACACCACCGACCAAGTCTACAATTTTTTCAAAAGATTCGAAGTTTACAGAAGCATAACCATCGATTTTTACTTTATAATTTTGCTCAATTGTTTCGATTAATAGCTTCGCTCCTCCTCTAGAGTAAGCAGAATTTAGTTTATTAGCCTTATAACCTGGAATGTCTACATAACTATCACGAAGTAATGATGTTACTTTAATGGAATCATCCTTGGTATTAATGGTTGCAATCATCATAGTATCAGTATTCTTTGCTCCACCAAACTCTTCTATCCCAAATATAAGATAATTCATAACATACTCTTCTGTTCTTACTCCTTGCGTATCTGTCTTTTTATCTTCCTCCATATCCCCGCCATCAAGAAGCTCCTGATTAACATTACCATAGATAAACTCACTGGCCTTACGATATATAATCCCCCGTCCACCTTTTGTCCCAACAATTAGTACTATAATAATGAGTAGGAGAGCTACTAATATTCCTACAAATTTTAATAATTTACGTTTTTTCTTCTTTTTACGCCTTGGTCTATCTATTCGAGTAGCTCTTTGTTCCTTGGTTGCATACTGCTCATCCATAATTTCATTGACTTGCTGACTTAATAATTCTTCAATATTTTTATCTTGCATTGTTACTCCTTTCTCATAAGTAGAATCGAATACAATCTATAATAGCATAAAATAAGTCATAATCGTTTTTTTATAAACATTATTTGATAAAGTTCGATACCTTATATATCTTCTATAATGGCAGTTTTCTTTGTTCTGTCAAGTACTATTTACTTCTATTTTAGAATATCTTCCGTAATATTCTATTACAATTGGTCCGATAAATATAACATACATGACACCATAGAGCTATACTTATGCTAATCATATTATTAAATTGCGTTAAAATTATGGTAATTTAGTAAACTTCATATGTTCTGCCAAATATTGTTATAAAAATATTTGAGATAACATTTAAGAACAATAAATAATTATATTATAGAATAATGTAAGGAAATTCACTAGTATAAATTCTCTTCTTATGATAATATTAAAAAATGTAATCAATTTCTTATAAATACTATTGTTAAAAAAGATAAATGGGGAGTAAACTTATGAAATTTGGAATTAAAGATAAAAAAAGAATTATCGCTGTATTAATTGCCGTTATATTTATGGGACTTTCCTTGTCCTTTCTGATTCGTGTTAATTTTGGTAC
>JAAYSQ010000274.1 GCA_012523925.1 Clostridiales bacterium | reverse complement strand
GTGTCTTTTTGTATTTTCGTATTCTTCATATCATTTTGCCTCCTTTTTAAACTGAGAGTCATAAATTTCTCTATATACTTCACAGTTCTCAAGTAGTTCGAAATGATTGCCTACTCCGGCAGTTTCTCCATCATCAAGAACAATGATTTTATCAGCATGTTGTATAGATGAAGTTCTCTGTGATACTATGAAAACCGTTGGATTTCCAGGCATTTCCCGAAGGGCCTTGCGTAAAGCAGCGTCTGTTGCAAAGTCAAGTGCCGATGCGCTGTCGTCAAAAATTAATATTTCTGGTTTCTTTACAAGGGCACGAGCTATGGTAAAGCGTTGACGTTGACCACCGGAAAGGTTTTTACCACCTTGCTCAATGATAAAATCAAGACCTTCCTTTTTTTGTGCTACAACTTCGCTTGCCTGGGCTATGGTAATGGCTTCCATAATCTCCTCATCCTTAGCATCTTTTTTACCCCATTGCATATTATCACGAATACTTCCCTTAAACAGTACTGCCTTTTGGGGTACGATACCGATTTTGTCACGAAGTTTTTTCAGTGGATAATCCTTAACATTGATTCCATCCACGATGATTTCTCCACTGCTGGCATCATAAAATCTTGGAATTAGATTAACTAGTGAAGATTTACCAGAACCTGTACCTCCGATGATGCCGACTGTCTCACCTTTACGGACGGAAAAGTTTATATTCGATAAAGATTCACCGCTTGCATTTTTGTACTGCAGCCCTACATTACGGAATTCTATTGCGTATTCTGACGGGGTAGCTTGAGATAAACTATCTTTCTCTACAAGACTGGATTCAATGTCTAGAACAGCGCTAATCCGGTTACCGCTAGCAACGGCTCTAGTAATACTTATAATCAAGTTGGCAAATTTAATCAGTTCAATAAGTATCTGAGACATATAGTTATAGAGTGCAAGAACAGCACCTTGTGTAAGTAGTCCTGCTGATACCCGAATTGCGCCGATATGGATTAGCCAGATAATTGCTAGGTTAATGAAAACATAGGTCAGAGGGTTCGTTAGTGAAGAAATCCCACCTACAAATTTTTGTGTCATTGTTAACTCTTCATTAAGTTTATCAAATTCTTTTACTTCTCTTTCTTCTAGGCGAAAAGCTCTGATAACTCGAACCCCAATTAGATTATCTCTCGTAGCGTTTAGTACTTTGTCCAGTCGCTGTTGTACCTTTTTATATAAAGGAATAGATAAGAGCATAATGGTGAAAACAACTGCAGAGAGAGCTGGAATAGCTACTACAAAAGTAAATGCAGCTTTCCTGTCTACAGTATATGCCATAATCATTGCGCCAAACACAATGAAAGGGGAACGTAGTAAGAGACGTAGAGCCAGGTTTATACCATTTTGTACCTGATTCATGTCGCTTGTCATCCGGGTAATCATACTTGATGTACCTAGGGTATCAATTTCTGTATAAGAGAGCTGGCCAATATGCTTAAATAGTGCATGGCGCAGCTTTGTTACAAAACCGACGGATGCTTTAGCCGCAAAATACTGGGCTGTTACCGAACATATCATACCAACAATGCCAAGTAGTACCAGCAGTAAACACATCTTAACTATGTATCCTTTGTCAGCTTGCCCAATACCAATATCAACAATACTTTTGATAATAATAGGTACAAACAACTCAAACGATGCTTCTAGCAGTTTGAATAGAGGGCCGAGGATACTTTCTTTAATGTAACCTTTTGAATAAATCAGTAATTTTTTCATGACTTGTCCTCCAGATTGTTATCTAATGTATACAATTCATACATTGTATCATGATTTATGATCTCCTGCACGTAAAAACAAGCAAATTAACACAAGATAAAGATTTTATAATAAAATGAATCCTTTTTTATTATTCTAGAAATGATATACTGATAAAAAGATTAAATACGAGTAGGAGTGAGAAGTACTTATGAAATATGAATGGAGAAAACAAGAAAAAAATTTATACTTACCAAAAGAAAAACCAGAACTAATCGTAGTACCACCAATGAAGTTTTTTATGATTAATGGAAAAGGTAACCCAAATAACAAAGATTTTTCTGAGAGGGTAGAGGCTTTATATTCTCTGGCATATGCAGTTAGAATGATGCCAAAAACAGGCTATACTCCAAAAGGTTATTATGAATACACTGTCTACCCATTGGAAGGGGTATGGGATTTGACCGAAGAAGGTAGACAAGCGGACACATTAATTAAGGATGAGTTGCTATATACCATCATGATAAGGCAGCCTGATTTTGTAACCCAGGAAATCGTAGACCGGGCACTTGAAAATGTTAGAAAGAAAAAGAAACTTCTACTATTAGATGAGATTAGATTTGATACGATTGAGGATGGATTGTCTGTCCAAATGATGCATGTTGGTCCTTATGATGATGAGCCTAGAACATTTAAAATAATGAAGGAATATATAGATGACAAGAATTTGGCGATAAAAACCTTAAAACATAGAGAAATCTATATTTCTGACGTGAGAAGAACAGAAAAAAATAAATTAAAAACGGTATTAAGATACTTAGTTAGTAAAAACTAATAGTAGAATAATAGATACTATCTAAGATCAGGAGGAATACCTATGACTAATAATGAATTACTTGAAATATTGAAAACCCGTTTTGAAGCAAATATGAATCGTCACAAAGATATTGAATGGGCGAAGGTGCAAGAAAAGCTAGAGGCGAATACGGATAAACTTAGATCACTAAGTGAAATGGAAAGAACTGGCGGTGAACCAGATGTTATTGGTCAGAACGAAGACACAGGGGAATATATCTTTTGTGATTGCTCATCAGAAACTCCAAAAGGTCGCAGAACTATCTGTTATGATCGTAAAGGAGAGGAGTTAAGGAAGAAGAAAGGAGTATATCCAGAAGGTAATGCTATTGATTTAGCAGATGCTATGGGCATTGAAATCTTAGATGAAGAACAATATCGTAAATTGCAAGCACTAGGAGAGTTTGACATAAAGACTTCAAGCTGGATAAAAACACCTTCAGATATCAGACAACTTGGTGGCGCCATCTTTGCAGACTGCCGCTATGGGCATGTCTTTGTATATCATAATAGTGCACATTCTTTCTATAGTTCAAGAGCATTTCGTGGCTTGTTAAGGGTGTAAACTATATTATAGTACTATCCATAGTGCGATTTTGATATTATGGGGTTGTTTGGAATAATGACGAAATTTATAAACGAAGAATAGTTTGTTGTTACACTTATGTGGCAATGTCCAAAATGTGGACGGGAGTTTGTGAACCAGAATCATAGCCACTTCCTTTAGAACTTATAGCAGATATTGCGAAATGGTGCTATGAAACAGCAAAAGAGTAAAGTGTTTAGGAGGATAAGAGGTTGACATCATTATTATTAATCATTATTTATATAGCATTTATCAGTCTGGGATTGCCGGATTCGATTCTTGGGTCTGCATGGCCATCTATGTATGGAGAATTAAATGTTCCGGTGTCGTATGCAGGAATTGTTAGTATGATCATTGCAGGGGGAACTATTGTATCTAGTTTATATAGCGAAAAATTTATCCGCAAATTAGGTACAGGAGTATTAACATGTGTTAGTGTAGCTATGACAGCGGTAGCTTTATTGGGATTTTCATTTACCAATTCCTTTTGGCAGCTATGCCTATGGGCAATCCCCTACGGACTTGGAGCTGGAAGTGTGGATGCGGCTTTAAATAACTTTGTAGCACTGCACTACAAAGCTAAGCATATGAACTGGCTACATTCCTTTTGGGGCGTTGGTGCGACTTTAGGGCCTTATATTATGGGACTATGCCTTACAAATGGACTTAGATGGAATTCTGGATATTGGACCATTGGTATTATACAAACCGTTCTTGTTGCTGGATTACTTTTTTCACTACCTTTATGGAAAGGAAAACAGGAAGCAGGTGGAGTAGAAGCAGAGAAAACAAAAAGCCTTACTCTTCGGGAAACGACAAAACTTCCTGGAGCAAAGGCAATACTAATAGCTTTTTTCTCTTATTGTGCCTTGGAATCAACAACAGGATTATGGGCCAGCAGCTATATGGTGCTTTACAAAGGAGTTAATGCTGAAACAGCAGCAAAATGGGCATCCTTGTTTTATCTTGGAATAACCATTGGACGTTTCTTCAGTGGTTTTATTGCTGATAAGTTGGGTAACAAAACTATGGTGCGCATTGGGCAAGGAACAGCAGGACTAGGGACATTGTTATTATTACTTCCTATGGGAGATATCCTAGCACTTATAGGTCTTATACTGATTGGTTTAGGATGTGCACCTATTTATCCTAGTCTGCTTCACGAGACACCAAATAATTTTGGAGCGGATAAATCTAGTTCTATTATGGGAATGCAAATGGCATGTGCTTATGTTGGAACGACTTTCATATCTCCAATATTTGGTTTTGTCGCAGAGTATATTAGCATTAGTTTGTATCCGATATATTTAATGTTTTTTGTCATTCTTATGTTTGTAATGGTAGAAAGAATGAATAAAATTCGTAATAGACAAGTTCATTAATAAAAAAAATCCGGTCAAAGTATGATACTCTGACCGGATTTTTTATTGATATTTAATTAATACTCAACAACAACATTAACTGCTTGTAAACCACGAGCGCCGTTAGTAATATCAAAAGTTACGTTTTGATTTTCTTCTAATGACTTAAAACCGTCAGTAGCAATTCCGGTAAAATGTACGAATATATCTTCGCCAGTTTCGTTATTTGTGATAAATCCAAACCCTTTTTGTGAGTTAAACCATTTTACTGTACCTTTATTCATGAAAGATACCTCCTAATAATATTATTTGAAAATTTTAAAAGAAAATTAAAAATCACATATTTTTGCAAAGCATTAAATGATTAATGATTTACAAAAATATGTGAATCAAAATTAACATCTAAAATTACTCTTTAATAATATCATAAATTTCAGCATATGTCAAAGATTAAATTTAAGTTATATAACTATTTCCCTTTAATAAAACAGCTGTTCCCATTATTAAGCTGGTAAACAGCTGTTAATCTCTATTCATTTATTATTTCAGAGTTTCTTTTGAGAACGCCTTTTCCTCTCCAGCTAAAAGATCTGTTACGATATCTTCTCATAAATTCCCTATTGGAGATCTGACTCAATTCTTCGTAATCAAGACGGAATAACAAATTTTCTTGGAATTCTTTTATTATAGTTTTTTCTACGTTTTTATTATGTGGGCATACATCTTGACAGACATCACAGCCCCATATAAGAGAGTGCTTTTTTAAAATTTCTATTTCCTCATGCTCTAGTTCTTGCTTCTTCTGGGTGATATAGGATTTGCATTTTAAGGGATTGATTGTAAAGTCCCCTAGGATACACTGGCCTGGGCATTGCTTAACACAATTCATACATTGCATGCAAGTTCGGTCCATCGGCTTATCCGGTTCGAAGGGATAGTTGTTGAGCAAGTAACCGATAAACACATATGAACCGTATTGATCTGTGATAATATTGTTATTAATACCCCAATAACCCAGCCCGGCTTTATAAGCAAGATACCTATCGCTAAATGGTCCGGTATCAACAAAAGCTTTATATTCAAAGTCTTCAATCGATATCTCAAGAAATCTGCCAATCAAGTCTAGCTTCTCCTTTACGATGAGATGATAGTCCAAGCTGTAGGCAGATTTCGTTAGGTTTGCATCCTTGCATTCGCCTGTATAGTAAGGAAAAAGGCAGACTATGACGGACTTTGCATTCTCCAAAGTAAGCTTGGGGTAAATCCGTTTATCTATATCTTTTTCTTCAAAACCACTGATGTAACCTCTTTCTATTTGCTTCTTCCATACTTCCTCAAAGTCATAATAAGGCTCAGCAGGTGCAATTCCCATATGCTCTATATTAATCGATTTGCAAAATTTTCTTAATTCTTCTTTCATTAATAACCGTCCGTTCAATTATATCTTGATTATAGTACCAATTTGTATAATCATAAACTTAGTATAATCATAAATCTATATATTTTCCATATGAATTTTTATATATTGTCAAGTTTAACTGACATATATCATATACCTGTCTGCATAATGGATGCTATCGTCCCCGCACCAAGGCATTCGTCACCATTATAAAACACAGCAAATTGTCCTGGCGTAATTGCACGTTGGGGATTGTCAAAATATACATGGCAAGTATTATCGGAGGTCATTTTCACAATAACACTTTGGTCCGGTTGACGGTAACGAAACTTCGCCATACATCGAAATTCCCCTTGTGGTACCACACCGCTAATCCAATGCAAATCAACAGCTTTAAGCCCCATGGAATAAAGAGCGGGATGATTGCCACCCTGAACTACATATAATATATTGTCCTCTAGGTCTTTTTCCGCAACAAACCATGGTTCTCCTGTACCTCTTCCACCTAATCCCAAACCTTTGCGTTGCCCTATGGTATAATACATAAGTCCTTCGTGTTCACCAATTACCTCACCGGATAAGGTCTTAATTATGCCAGGCTGCGCAGGTAAATAATTTTTAAGAAAGCATTTGAAATTTCTCTCTCCAATGAAACAAATACCTGTACTTTCTTTTTTATCAGCTGTTTCAAATCCATTTTCTCTGGCAATTTCTTTTACTTCATTTTTTTTCATATGCCCTAAGGGGAATAATGCCTTGGCAAGTTGGTGTTGTTCTAGCATACATAGAAAATAGGTTTGATCCTTGTTCGAATCTACCCCTTTTAATAGACGATAGGATCCATCTTGATAATCTACCCTTGCATAATGACCTGTGGCGATATAATCTGCACCAAACATCAATGCGTAATCTAAAAAAGCTTTGAATTTAATTTCCTTATTGCATAAAACATCAGGATTAGGTGTTCTTCCTTTCTTTAGTTCATCTAGAAAGTAGGTAAAAACATGGTCCCAATATTTTTGTACGAAATTAATTGTATAGTAGGGAATTCCGATAGATTCACATATCCTTCTGGCATCTTCTGCATCTATGGTTGCAGTACATTCCCCGAATTCGTCCTTCTCATCCCAATTCTTCATAAATATACCTATTGTTTTATAACCTTGTTCTTTTAATAATAAAGCAGCAACCGAAGAATCAACTCCTCCTGACATTCCGATTACAACAGTGGTATCACCCTTATTCTTACCCATTATATTTAACCTCCACTGCACACATTTTTATTAAATGATGAATTTTTTCTTCCAAACATTCATAGTATACCTTTATTATTCGATATAAATTTTAATTTATGTGAACTTATCTTGCACTTGTTTGTTAAAACTATTATTGACGTGCGGTAGTATGAATTTATATGGAAAGTGTTAGAGGTCTTTATGCCATTTAGAAAAGTATTTGCTTCAGTTTAATATATATTT
>JAAYSQ010000273.1 GCA_012523925.1 Clostridiales bacterium | reverse complement strand
TGCTATGGTCTTGGTTAATTTCTTTTTCTTGGCAGTGAAAAACTTATTTGCTTTCCATAAAGCAAAACCGCAAGCTCTGCTCTCACAGCAAAATCCTTTCTTATTCTCTAATACATTACTACCACACCGAGGGCATTTACCGATAGTTTCCCCTTTAGCATTTGAAGGAAAAAGGGTATCTGCACCATCAATGATTTTATAGGTGGATACAAGATCTTTTGTCATATGGGATATACTATCTAAAAAGGTCATTGGAGAGAGTGTTCCATGTTCAATTTGCTTTAGCTGTTCCTCCCATTCGGCGGTAAGTTGTGCTGATTTTATGACTTCTGGTAAAACTGTAATCAAAGCAATTCCCTTATGAGTAGGAATAAAGTGCTTTGTCTTTTTCTGCCCCTTACGCTCTGCCAATCCAGTTTTGATAAGTTTTTCTAAAATTCCTGCACGAGTGGCAGGAGTACCAATTCCTTTACGTTCTGCATCATCTACTGCATTATTTGCATTTTCCATAGCTGAAAGCAAGGTATCATCTGTAAAATGCTTTGGTGGACTGGTTTTTCCTTCTTTAATCGTTGCTTTTACAGGAAATACTTCGCCTTGGGCAACAGGTGGCAGGCTAGTGTCTTTTTCTTCTTGATGTTGTTCCTTTTTAGTATCAAGATATATTTTCTGGACTGCTTTCCAACCTTCCTCAAGTATGGTTTTTCCCTTTGCTGTAAATATAGCACCATTATCTTTTGCAGTTATAAGGGTTTCTGCATAGCGACAGCTATCCCCAACTGCACAAATTAAACGCAAGGCGATAAGGAGTAAGACTTCTATTTCACCAAAGGGAAGTGAGTGAATGTCATAGTTTTCTACACCCAGAGTAGCAATAATCCCATGATGGTCACTTACCTTGCTATTATCAATTATTTGTCCTGTATTAATAGGTAGTTGTACATTTTCAGACGTAAAAAATCCTGCTACGGTTTTTACCAAAGCAGGTATACTGTCTCTCATATCCTCAATAACATAACGGCTGTCTGTTCGAGGATAGGTTACTAATTTCTTTTCATAAAGACTTTGAATATATTCGAGGGTCTGCTCTGCGGTAAAACCAAGCTGCCTATTTGCCTCTCTTTGCAAGGTGGTAAGGTCATAGAGTTTAGGTGGTTTTTCTAATTTTTCTTTTCGTTCCACCGATTCAATGGTTATATTCTGACCGTCACAAGCATTGCGTAAAGTTTCTGCCTCCTGTTTTTCTTGAAGTCTATCTCCTGATAGAGTAAGACTGCCTAAATCAAGCTGTACGGTATAGAAAGGCGTTGCTTTAAAGTTGGTGATATTTCCCTCACGTTCCACCATCATGGCAAGGGTAGGAGACATGACCCTACCTACATTTAAGGTCTGCCCATAGAGAAGGGAAAACAATCTGGTGGCGTTAATGCCTACAATCCAATCCGCTTTGGCTCGGCAGAGTGCAGATTGATAAAGCAATTCATAATCTGATCCATTCCGAAGATTTTTTAAACCTTCATCAATGGCACTTTCCTCCATTGATGAAATCCAAAGCCTTTTAATGGGCTTTTTACAAGAGAACTTTTCATATACCAATCGGAAGATAAGTTCTCCTTATAGTGATAGGTAAGATTTTGATATTATCTCCATCTTTTCCCCCACTCCAAACCGTACGTGAAAGTTTCCCCTCATACGGCTTTCCATCATATATTAATTATATTAAGATTAAATCATTTTCAACTTTTTTTCGTAACCTATTTAACTTCGCCATTTGCTTTATATCAAGTGTCACTTCATCAAGTAATAATTTAATGGTTTCTTCCTTAGTTGCATGTATTAATTTGTGCATATCATTCTTTAATAGTATTAAATTCTGATATTTATCGCCACCACCTAATTTTCTTGGTTGTTTGTGATGACAGTGCATATTCATAATTTCGAGTTTCTCACCTGTAATACCACATTTACCATTTTGCCCTACATATAACGAAATACGATTATCATTATATTCTATAGTTTCTCCTTTAACAGGATTTTCAAGTAGGTATTTGATAATTTTGGTATCCATCTTAAGATTTTGATGAATTTCTTCTCTGCCATTTAAAGTATAGTCACATATTGTTTGTGAGAAGTTCATAGGCGGTTTCATCTTTATTCCTCGAATAGGATACAGTGCAGTTTTATTCACAAAATACCTTTTCTCGTCGGAATGTCCATATAACTTTATGAAAGTTTTATTTGGCTCTCCTTTATGAGAAGCAATACCTTTTAATTGATTGTGAATATATTTTCTAAGTTGGTAACCAATATCGTTGAAATCCACGTAACTAAAAGTAGCAACTTTATAGTACTCATGAATTCCCAATATATATGCATTATAGTTGTAAACAGACTCTAATGTTTGTTTAGCTTTTATGCTTTTTATTCTTGATTTGACCTCTTGTTTGATTTTTTCTTTTGCTTCTCTGCAAATCCTTGATTGACACACGTATTTTCCGCTTTTTAGATGAGCTTTTATTGATAATCCAAGGAATTCCATTGAATTACTTTTAAGGTTAATTACTTTGGATTTTTCGGTACTAATATCTAATCCCAATCTCTCCTTTAACCATTGTTCGACTGCCGTATAAATTATATGAGCATCTTTATAATTCCTACAAAAGATTTGAAAATCATCAGCATATCTTACCATAAACATTTCTTTCAAATCTGTAGTTTTCATAGCTCTGTAACGACTATCCGCTCTAACTCTACCGGTTTTCGGATCTGTGAATTTATAGTATTCTCTATCTGTTTTGAATGTAGCCCATTGAGAGCTAACCCACCAATCCAATTCATTTAAAACTATATTTGATAATAATGGACTTAGTATTCCTCCTTGTGGTGTTCCTTTGTCCTGTATACCAATATCTTGGATGGGTGCTTTGAGCATTTTTGAAATAATCTTTAATAACGATTTATCCCTTATTCCCATTGACCACATTTGTTTCATCAGTTTGCCATGGTTTACATTATCGAAGAATCCTTTGATATCCATATTAACTACGTAATGGAGTTTATTCAGATTAATCAATCTGTAAGTTCTTGCAATTGCATGATGAGCACTTCTATTAGGTCTAAAACCATAACTATGTTCATGAAATTCCGCTTCGCATATTGGTTCAAGAATTTGTTTAATGCATTGTTGCATTATTCTATCCTCAATGCTCGGAATACCAAGTGGTCTCATTTTCCCATTAGGTTTCGGGATTTCAACTCTCCTGATTTCATGAGGTATATAATTATTAAATCTGTTTTGCATATACCGTACATATTCATCTGGTTTTGTTTGGGCAAGAATAGCTATATTGTGTTTATTAACACCAGCTGTTCTACTACCTTTATTGCCTTTAATGTTTCTAAATGCAAGTAAGATATTTTCTTTGCTCATTATTAAATCCATAAGATTTGAGAGACTTTTACCATCTTTGCTTTGTTGATATAGTAAATCAAAAGTATCTTGCATTTGATAGTATTCACTATTCCGTAATGTGTTTTTCTTATTTGGCTTGGTTAATTCATTTTTGTTGTTCAGGTCAACCACCTCATTTCCATTAGGTTATGAGATAAGTTTCTTTTAGTCATACTCGAACCCTGACTTATTATGATTTATTGCTTAATTTCCAATTAATATTTGACTAATGCCCTTCGCTCAACTATCTTTCGATAGTTTCCACACTACTATGGCATCGCTATCACTTAGATTAAGGTAAGTTATAGATAAATCCTTTCCTTACCAACATTTCATAAGATATAGGTCTTCCATGTTCTAAGCTTTCAACGTTCCAATAATTCTATCCATAATATCATATCCTTAGGTGCTTTCTATGAGCCTTTGTGCTTATCAGTACCTGTAATACTGAAGGGTGTTTCATAGTCGAGATTTTTACTAAACCCCACACAAGACACTATTTGTGTCTACAATCATTTCTAATTGTACGCAGTATAGACCCGTACATTCGAAAGTTCGTCAGTTGTTTTTAACAACATTCTCACCATAGATATTTTAAGGACTCCCGACCTATAGGTTACATCATCCACCTCTGAATGACTTTCGGTTAGACTTAATGCCCACTACGGTAACTATCAGTCGACTTCACCGAGCTTCATACATTTCATTCCCTACAGAATTCCATGCATGTCGGAGTCTTAGAGGAGACATTTCAAGGCGTTACCCTATCATTCTATCTCTCAAAATTATTAGTTCTCCTAACATAAGTTAGTGCCTAAGCTTTTCACTTAGGAACGTTTCGCACCTCTTGCTGCATCACAAGCATTTATAACCTCTACAACTCTTTTATCTGTTAACAAGTTTTTTAAAATGCTATACTGCTTCTTAGTATATTTTGAAACTTCATACTGGTAGTTATCAGGAAATATAGGAAGGTCTGCTATATTCCATCTTTTATATCTTCCATCATAACTCTCTGGACTACTCATTCTAATTAGATGACCTATGCACCAGCTAACTATATAATTATTTCCTTCAACATATCCATCTTTTCTTGAATTTGCACCTAATACTTTGGCTATACTCATTGCTACACTTGGTTTTTCTGCTATTACTAATTTCAAATTATCTCCTCCATTTCATTTTTGGACAAAAAAATAGCAGCCTAGATATAATTACTTATCTAAGCCGCTACTATTTATCTATTTACTTATTTTTACCAGGACTTATTTGGATTTTTAAGGGAAAATGTAAATACAATTTTCATCTTTCCATTTGTGGTTTCCTCATATTTTGCAGTTTTAGTCTTTAAATTAAACTCCCATCCCCTATAATTACTCTTAAAATCTTTAT
>JAAYSQ010000272.1 GCA_012523925.1 Clostridiales bacterium | reverse complement strand
ATCACTCCAATCAATTTTCTGCCCGCAGTTCATGCAATATCTGTGGTCTTTATATTCCTCACAATATCCAACTGTAAACCCACAAACCTGACAAACGAAATATCCGTGGTCTGTATCAAGCTCCCTTCTCTCATCCGGCATCACACACATTTCCGTTTCCGGTCTCCAATATGGAGGAATAACCGGATGTCGTCTGATATTAACAGCCCCAATAGTTTTTGTTAGTGCCTCCAAATTCCCTGCATATTCCTTGGCTGGTATAGGCCGCATAGGCTTTCCGTCTTTCCAGACACTCCAATCCTCGTCCGTTTCATTGAATCCCCATTTGCGTATCTGGCCATAGCCTTGGCTTCCTTTTTTGCCGAGATAGAAGATATAGTTTTCCAGCAATCTTTTTGTTTCTTCCATATCACCTCGGACATAGAATGTGATAGTTTTATAACTTTTGATTACCAAAGGCATATGATAATTTTTGTAATGTCCCGAACCTATGTCTATTCGCTGTTTTCCCTTGCCTCTGAATTTCACTATATCCTCGTGCTTGTCTTCCCATCTCTTGGCCCAGCTACCCACGTATTCTCTGTTGTCTCCTATGCCAATACTGGTACAGTACACACCGTGTTTCCGGTCCAGTATCGGGTCCAACATGCCTCTGATCATTTCCTCGGTTCCTGCTATGTTTTCACCGGTATAAAACTGCTCTCCTAGTACCTCTTTAGCCTTGGCCGCCGATATAATACCATCCAATATAATGTGATCTATCGTCGCTATCGGCGTTTTCATGTGTGCTATTGCCTTAAAATTTTTAAACATAGTTTTGCACCTCCGGGAATAAATTTGCTAATTTGTTGTATTCATCTGGATAAAACCTTTTAAGCCACATTACCCTACCCTTATTTGCTTTGTCTGTAGTAAGCCAACCACTGTTTTTGTTTGTTTCTCTTGTGAAAAACGGCGGTAATTCCTTATCGTATAATGGGTTATAGGGTACACCCAGTATATCTATTGCTACCCATAGGTCCCTTGCTTTCCACCAGCCTATTGGACTGCATTTGCCTATTCCATTACTTTCATATAGCAATCCCTTATCCCGCAATAAAATTGCCCGTCCCCTAGTTTCTTCTGCCCGGATACCCCATATACAACAATCCCAACCCTGCTTTTTTGCATATTCGTCTAACACATCCTTTTTTATTATTCGTTTTACTTTTTCATGGTCCGATTGGGTTCTGTCGATGGAAGGTAGTCCATATTTAATGTTCAGTTCTATATAGTCCTCCGGGCATGGTACTTCGTGATAATTTTCTATGCCTATGTTCTCTAAATACCAATCCCTGAATTTATATGTATCACTCATGTTGTAGCCTGAATCCATAAATACAACCGGCATTTCCGGCCTATCCGCTAGCACTAAATACATGACTAAACTGGAATCCTTTCCCCAGCTACAACTGATATAGGGAGTGCTATACTTGCTATAGCACTCGTCCAGTGTTCTATATGTCTTGAGTAGTTTATTGGTTATCCAAGAGGGCAACATATTATTTCAAAACCCCCTCTACTTCCCGGACCCATAATCTGATTTCTTCGCTGTTTTCCTCAAGATAGTTGTAATATGTTTCCACCGGTTCTAGTTCTCCATATGCCATACTCACTTTCCCATGCCCGGCCGCACTCTTGCCACCGATAAACGGTATCTCTTGAATTCTCTTGAGTGTAGCATGTAGCATGGATTCCTCTACCTCATTGCAATTTTCAATTATTATTGTGCCTACAAGTTCACTGCCGGCCGACAAACATTGTGCTTCGTATTTCATCTGCACCGGATTGTCCTTTTTCTTCTTTTCTTCGCCATCATCATTGATGTTATAAGTCACTGATTTTAGGTCGTCTTTCCGGGTATAAAACACATCTTCTAACATGTCATAAAATGATATATCGCTTTCTATGCCTGTGTAGTCTGCTGTTTCTCTACAAACCGGCAAGAATATAGGCGATTTCATTTTTCCCTGGAGGATCTGGTCCCCTAGCGCGGTTCCCAGCAAGGCCAAAGGCGGGCACATTTTCCTGAGATGCAGTCTATCCCCTACTTCCTCGTATCTGCTACCACCGACCAAACTTCCGCCAGTAAATAGTGTATAATACAGTTTTTCTGATATGCCTTCGTCTGCAATTCCCAACTTTTCGAGATAATCCCGCATTGTTGTCCTTCTAAATTGACCCCTGAAAGCATTGCCCGAATAAACCGGTATGTCGATGAAGTCTCCTTCGTATAAAAACTTGTTGGTTCTCATTATTTGCATGGTTCCAAGCCTTTCATCACCGAAATGCATGAGGGGACTTAATAACCTCATTTTTATATCAACTTTGATATTATTCATCTATCTTTGCCCCTTTCGTATCAAAAGTTACTTGTCTGTTTCTTTCTTCAAGTTCCTTTTGTTGTTCATCCTGTTCCCGGAGTGATTTCTCCATTTCCTTTCTTGCCTCGTTATTAAGTCGCATTTTTAGTACAAGCTGTAATGTTTCTTCTCGTACCATTTTTAGTACTGCTTGTTTTTCTTCATCCGGATGCATGTGTATATCTTTGATTTCCCTGTACCTTAAACTTCGCACCCCCATTTTTCTAGTCAATTTTTCTACAAATTTTTCATATGAATTTGTAGTCATGGCCGCCGCTTTTGCCTTTGATGCAAACTCGTCCCATATCCCGAATGCTCTTCTTGCATCCACCTTGTCCCAGTCTATACAGGCCCAGACACCATAAAGGGTTGCCTCCGCCATGGATTCAATGTTTTTTCTGGTTAAATTGCTCTTTCCCATATTGTCCCTCCTATAATAAACTTAATTGACCGCCTGATTTCTGTTCTCTTTTTATCCGTTCTTTTTCCGCTTTTTCTGCTTTTATTCTCTCGTCCACAATCTTGTTTCTTTTTTCGCTGTCTAGCATATAGACCAGCAAATCAAAATAGTGTGTCCCCCGGTGTTCCCTGAAGATTTCTTCAAATGCATGGAATTCCATCAGTCCAAATTCCTTTATCCTGTTCATAGAGTAATCCGCTGTGAGTATTTCGTCTTTTGTAAAATACAGATACATCTCCCATAGCTGTCTGTAGAGATTTTTAGCAAGATCCACGTCAAAATGATACTCCTTGTCCTCTTCCCGGATGTAAAATTTTTTAGTATTATAATTCACACTGCACCTGAAACTGTTATGTTTTTTGAAACTTCTTGTAAGGCCGATAACAAATTCGTCTTTTATGTATTTTCCTAGATTAAGTAGATATTTTTCCAAGTCTTTTTTCTTGAACAAATATATTTTGTCTTTATCGGCCAACATGTTGTTTATCCTCAGTTCCCGGGTCTTGATACATGTACCGCATTCTTTACATATGTGGGTACCATTTTTATGCATGAATGTGTCGTAATCCGTGAAGTTACCCGATACTACACTTCGCACTTTTGCCCCTTCTTTTATGACTTTCCCGCATACCATGCATGAAGTTTCTATTTCTTCCGTTTTCAGTTCGGGTAGTGCTATGTCTGATCTCAACAGTGCACTATAAATTATTTCAGTGTTTGTCAATTCCCCATCCCCTTTTCGTGCCTCTCTCTGTAATACAGATCCCCACCCAGGACAAACGGTTCCTCCCCAATGTGCATCCCGCCTTTCTATAAGTTTTTCATGTATTATAACCAACTATCACGCCCTCGGAAATAAAATCCTGTATCGGGACTCCAATAATTGGCACAGGTATATTCCCATGCTATCATACTAATTTCTATCATATCGTCCATTATATATTTGTTTATATTGCTATCCGTTAATCCCATTTTTTGTAACAACAATCTGTTTTCATAATTATCATCCACCGCTACATATTCGCACTCTCCCCCACAACACGAACTGTCTACAACTTCCATCTTGTTTAATATTAAAAGTTTCTTTCTATCGCTACATTTTCTCATCCTCTACCTCCCCCTTATCTTATCGTATTCTAATTCCATTGTTATCCCTCCTATCTGTAATAGAGCAGGACAGGCCGTTTCTTTTCCGATACTAGGATTATGTCTTTACCGTCATAGACCTGTACTGCTGTGCCTTCTTCGTGCATCATTATTGCCTCGCCGACTGTGAGCTTGTCGGTTATATTTTTGAAAATTATCATTTCATCATCATCTTTCTTATTATTTTTTCTTTGGTTCTGGCAATGTCTGCCCTTCTGGATCCGCCTGCCACTGCCACCGGACAACACATTTCGGTTATTCGGTCATAAATTCTTGCTATTCCATCATCCCCGGTCAGTTTTTCTTTGAGTCCTTCTCTGGTTAAATTTGTTGTGAT
>JAAYSQ010000271.1 GCA_012523925.1 Clostridiales bacterium | reverse complement strand
TATAAAAATTAATATAAAAATTAATAAAAAATGCACTTACTTTTAAAATTGAGTAAGTGCAAGTCTAGTAATCTTATAATATTTCAAAAGGCCATCAATATCAATAGATCTAATGAATTAGAGCAAATAATTTTACAACTTTATCGTCGTCCATTTACCTCCAGAGAATCGCTTCATACTGGTAGCCATACGGAAGAATTGATCCAACAGAAGAGTAATCCACGCGCCATGTAGTCCAAAGCCTAGAGGATAACATAGCAACCAAGTTAAAGTTGGACGAATTACTGCTACACTGATGAAGGAGGTGATTGCAACAAAGCTTGTATCACCAGCACCTCGAAGACAACCGGATAGCACCACCTGTGAAGTCTGAAAATGGGTACCTAGTGCGGTAACTGCAGTGATCCCGGTATTTAAAGAGAAGATTACCGCCAGTAGTATTAATTTGGGTTGATGGGTAACACCAACTGCAGTAATAGCATTTGTCCCTATGGTACCTACCATCATGGTATCAACCGATCCCACAAGACCGACTAATAATGCTTCCATAGCAGAGGGCCATGCCATTTTAAAAAAGTTTCTATAAACATTTTTTGAGGCAGGTAAATCTCCGGTTACCTGCTGTGCTTTAATCATACCTTCTACGGCAAAGAAATTTTTCTTTCGCAATATCCTTCATACCTTTCATAACGTAATGTATAAATTATACCATATATTTAGGTTATTCATGGAAGAAAATCATATAATAATCCTCAGTCAATTAGTGACAGTAGCTACGATAATTCACTAACAATATAAATAAATTATTAATTATAAAATTCTTAAATTTTAATGGCTTTATTCTAATCAAAAGAAAAATATGTTATACTATTAAAAGTTTATATTTTGGATAAATATGTGATTATTTTTTCATTGCTTTTTTATTTTGCTAATATTTATCCTAGATTTTAGGAAAGACGTACAAGATATATCGTTGAATTGTTCATATAGAATAATAAGGTAGTTGCAAAAGTGTTACTAGAATATTTATGGAGGAACCATGTTTGGTTATGTAAACATCTATAAACCTGAATTGAAAGTGAAGGATTATTATAAATATAGAGCCTATTATTGTGGTTTATGTAAAACCTTAAAAGAAAAATATCGTCCGCTTGGTCAGATGACCCTATCTTATGATATGACATTTCTAATCCTTCTCCTAACCTCCCTTTATGAAAGTGAAACGAAGGTAGAGCAAGAGCGTTGCATGGTTCATCCTGTGAAAAAGCATAATGCCCTATACAATGAGTTTACAGACTATGTGGCAGATATGAATATTGTCTTGACCTATTATCATTTATTGGATGATTGGCAGGATGAAAAAAGTATAGCTGGCCTTGCCGGTACTAAAATACTTAAGCGATATTATCGTAAAATTTGCAAACAATATCCTAGACAATGTAATGCAATTAAACAGGGTTTGGAACAATTGGCTGCTTGTGAAAGAGACAATGAGAATAATATCGATAAGGTTTCTAGATGCTTTGGTGAATTAATGGCAGAGTTATTTGATTATAAGCAGGATCATTGGGGAGAAAAGCTTAGAAAAATAGGCTTTTACCTAGGAAAGTTCATTTATATTATGGATGCCTATGATGATCTTGAGAAAGATAAGAAGAATAATCATTATAATCCATTAATACAGTTTAGTAATGAGAAGGATTTTGATGAAAAATGCAAAGGAATTCTTACGTCTATGCTGGCGGAATGCACCGGAGAGTTTGAAATGCTTCCTTGCCTAATTGATGTTGATATATTGCGAAATATTTTATATGAAGGTGTTTGGTCGAAATATCTTAAGATACAGAACGAGAAAATGCATAAGGAAGGGATACGAGAATGATAAGTGATCCATATAAAGTGCTGGGGATTTCCCCAAGTGCTTCTAACGACGAAGTTAAGAGAGCCTATCGGGATTTGAGTAGAAAATATCATCCCGATTCCTATATCGATAATCCGTTATCGGAATTGGCAGAGGAGAAATTTAAGCAAGTCCAGGAAGCCTATGATCAGATAATGAAGCAAAGGGAAGGCGGAGGATATTCTAATTCACATTCCTACACCTATGGCCAAAGTAATTATTCTGGTGGAACAGAAGATGAAAATGTAAAGATGCAGGCGGTTTATAATTATATCAATAATGGTCACTATAGAGAAGCACTCCATGTGCTATCGGGTATGAGTAATCGCAATGCAAGATGGTTTTACTGCAGTGCAATTGCGAACGCTGGTATTGGAAATAATATCGAGGCAATCAATCATGCACAACAAGCAGTAAATATGGAGCCTGGGAATGTTGAATACCGGAATCTTTTAAATCAATTGCAATGGCGAAGCCAAAGATATCAAAGCACCCGAATGGGTAGCGGAGGCGGATATGACATGGGAAATCTATGTTGTGACTTGTGGTGTGCAGATACTTTATGTGAGTGTATGGGAGGCGATTTGATCTCATGTTGCTAAATGCAAAAAAGATGGCTTTTCTAGGACTTTTACTTTCTGTGGATATTATTCTTGTTATCCTAAGTGGAGTCTTTGAATTTAATACTCTTTTTCTGCTAGGGGCAGCTGCCTTCTGCGTAGGTATTGCAATTCGAGAAGTTGGTATTGCTTTAGGACTTGGGTTTTACATAGCAAGTATATTACTTGGACTTATGCTAGCTCCCAATAAGCTTTACTGTATTACCTATGGCGGAATGGGGTTATATATTATTGCCAGAGAATTTGCATGGGAGAAATTAGCCAGTGCAAAGCATATAGGCAATCGGAATACCGCCCTTTGGATCATCAAATATACCGCCTTTAACCTGATGTATCTACCAATACTACTGTTCTTACCAAAGCTTATATATCAGGGAGATCTCAGTAAAGTTGTATTGCTACTTCTTCTAATTGGAGGCCAGATAATATTCTATATCTACGACCGAGCATATGACTATTTTCAAGGGAGTATCTGGAGTAGGATAAGGCATAAATTCAAATAGAATAAAATAATCAATAACCTGCTATAAGAAATGCACTACCTATGTAAAAAGGGAGTGTATTTCTTGTAGCAGGCTTTATATTTGGTAAATGTTGAGACCTTTTAACTGCAAATCCATTGAAGTCATGCTAAATAACTGGTAATATAGTACTATACATAAGGAGGTCATTATTGTGATTATACAACATAATATAGCTGCTATGATGACAAATCGGCAATTGGGGATCAATAATAAGAAGATTTCAAAATCAGCTGAAAGACTAGCCAGTGGTTTCAAAATAAATCGTGCAGCAGATAATGCAGCCGGCCTAACCATATCGGAGAAAATGCGAATGCAGATAAGGGGTCTTGAAAGGGCGACTGCCAATGCGGAAGATGGCGTTAACTTCATTCAAACAGCGGATGGTGTTATGGGGGAGATTTCAAGTATCTTACATAGAATGAGGGAACTTACTGTAAGTGCATTGAATGATAGCAATACTTTGGAAGATAAGGCTACAATTGCACTTGAGATCGAAGAATTACAGTCGGAAATTGATGCCATGTGCAGTCAGACAGAATTTAATAGCCAGAATGTATTTGAAGCCCATGAGGATACCTATTACAGTATTAAGGGTAGTAAACAGTGGGATCCTATGCAGTTTCATATTGTAGAAGAGCCGCACAATGATTTAATCATCTATCTACCGGAAGACTATGAACCATCTACCTATTCAATAAAAGTATCTAAAGGAAACTACACAACACAGGAGTTAGTGGATGAAATTGATACCGCCTTGGAACAAATGACTCCGCCTAATCCAGGCTTCGTATTGGAATTTACCAAGGATGGGTACTGTAATCTTAATTTTGAAGGTGGAGAGGAGATTAAAAGTGTTGAGGGTGCGTTATCCGGACTAATATACGGACGTAATAATGGTAGTGAGTATGGTAAATTGGTAGGTACGACGCAGTTTGAAGCAGGGTGGCCCTTGCACATTGTAAGTGGAAGAAATGACACTGTTACCTTTTATACAGAGGATCTCAATGGATCAGAAAGTAAAAAGATTACACTAACCATACCAGCGGGATACTATGGTAGAGAAGCTATGATTGATAAATTGAACCAAGCTCTAGAAGCGCAAAATCTAGAGGGTGTAATAGCGAAGGAATACGGTGACAAATCCATTCAATTATCAGCAGGTCAAAATGTGGTAACTGGTCTTAAAGGAAATATGTTTGCGATTGATGATGATAACAGTTATTCCTCTGTATTCTATGATAATGTTAAAAGTGGCAAATCTACGCAGACGGCAGCGTATTTCGAAGGTCGTGCTTACTATAGGGATGGAAGCAAAACAAACAAGTTAAAGATAACATCCAGCAATAATAAGCTCCGTCTTAAAGTGGATGATGGGGATTTTCAAGAAATAACAATCGAAGAAGCTGACTATACCATTGAAAGTCTTGCTAAAGAACTTAATGAAAAATTTCAAGAAGCTGATATACAGGTAACCGCCTCAACAAGTTTAAGATATGTTTACGTAGAGGGAGCAGGATCTGGCAATTATGACTTTTTGGTAATTACGTCGAATTCCAAAGGTAATAATAGCACATTACTGTTTGATGATTATAGCAATGACATTTACAAAGACACCTATGACACCTTGTTCCGTAAAACCTC
>JAAYSQ010000270.1 GCA_012523925.1 Clostridiales bacterium | reverse complement strand
TGATTGTGCCTAAACCATCAGCAATTTCAAATTCATATCCTAGGGTTGATGGTGCAACACAAGCTAAGACTTCCTTCTCAATGGCTCTTTCTAAAGATTTATCGTGTTCATAATACACTTTTCCTAAAGAGTTCACATAAAAGGTTCCTTTTAACTTTGTATTAATTTTATTAGAGTATTCTTTAGGAATTATCTTATAAGTGGAGTATTTGTCGTCAAGCTCAATTAAATCTCCACCTACACCTAATTCATTATTTTCATTTACTAGTTGATTTAGACCTTTATCAACCCGTAACCATTTAGCAGACAAGTGTTCCCAATTAATGGATTTGACTACTCCTTGCTTTTCGTACAGTTCCTTTCTTAAAACAACTCTTCCTAAATCTTTGCCATTATTTTGCCAATCATTGAACTTATTATCAGTAGTCAAAATCTCAGCCATTTTATTCTCCATAACCTTAACGTCATGTTGTATTCTTGCTAGCTCAGCCTTTTCTACATAACCTAGTAACTTAGGTCCTGCTAATAAGACTAATACCCCTAATATAGCGATTACAACTATAAGTTCAATTATTGTAAACGCTTTGTTATTTTTGAGTTTCATAAAAATACCTCCATTTATTTTAAATTATATTTATATAAAATATCAGAGCTAATCACCAGTGATATTTATAATAAGAAATATCAAAATAAGTATAATAAATATAAAGAGGTATGAAATATGAAACGTCCATGGAATATTATAATAACTTTATTAATTATTTTGTTAATGGGGTTTACTATATTAACTTCAGCCAACAATGGAAGTGCAATAGGTGATATGGTCAAAAAGAGTGTGATTGTAAAACAAATAGAAAGAACGGTTGAAAATGTATTTAAAGGGCTACCACCTCTTATAAGCATAGAATAACATTTGACATTTATTCTATCCTATGTTATAATGTATATATAAAACATTGAAAGGGGTTTTAGAATTGAATAGATACACATTGACCAAAGAAATAAAAGAAAAATACTTACCAATTGTAGACAGGTTTATTGACAAAATAGAAGATTCTGAGAACTTAACAGATGAAGAATATACAATTGATTTCTCTGATACAGAATTAAACCCTTACCGATTAATAGAAATCATGAAAGAATTAGGATATAAAGAAGGAAATCTCAACGAAAATGGTTGGCAATGGGATTTCTCTGTTGAGTTTACGAAAGAAAACTCAAAATCAATAACTGTATGGGGATGTGGAATGACCTTCGAGCTTAACTTATCAGTTTCTGACTTTATGCAAAAAGGAGGAATGTAATGATAAATATATATGAAATAATCCAAAAATATAAAAGAATTAGTATGATTTTAATTGTTATAATTATAATTCAAACCATGATAATTTCAATTTTACTTTCAAAAATAAGTTGTCTTGAAAATAATTTTAATCATTATCAAGATTGGAGAATTGTTGAAAAGAGTGGCGAAGAATTAACTCATGAAAAAATAAATAAGTAGAGACTTAATCGTCTCTACTTATTTCATTGAAGTGGATTTCATTGTTGTCTTCAAATCTTTTTTCTAAATCTTTAATGCGAAAATAAATACCATAAAGTAAAAGATTAATATGAGGGATAAAGTACCCTATACTTCTACTCCCTTTTAAATCGAACACAAAAAGATGATACTCACCTTTTTCTTGGACTCTTTCAAACATATCATTGTATTCTACCCAAGACATAATAATACACCTCTTTTTTATGTCAACTAAGGTTCACAAGACAGTCTGTAGGGCCAGATTTAAGTGACTTTAATAGATTCATGGAGTGTTTACATAAACGACCTGTAATAATCGTAATCCTCTGGCTTTTGACTGTCTATATGTGATAATTACACTTTATCAACGTCTAGCTTTCTTAAGATAACATCAGTTGTTATATATTGTTTATTATTGTACCACTTAGTTTCATAATCAATAATTTGTATTGATAAGCATATAGGGCTATAAGGGGTTTCCTGGTATTCATTGATAATAACTTCATCATAAAATTTAGATAGGCTGTTGTGTAACTTGTCTTTATCATATGCACCATCTTCTAAATGTACGTCTAAAATTTTATTTACTAAGTCAACATTTTGCTTACTAATTTGTGCATTAGAGTATTCATTTGAGACTTTGTTCACATATAAAACTACCCCTATGAGCATAAGATATATAATAACTCCTACAATAATTATTATATCCAAAGTGTCCCACTCCTTTTTTTATTTGTAAACATCTATCTAGCATAAATGTGCTATGTTGCTACAACACTG
>JAAYSQ010000007.1 GCA_012523925.1 Clostridiales bacterium | reverse complement strand
CGCTTTTCTCGCTCACGTTGCACTTATCAATACTCGCATGATGATTTTCTCAAGCAAGCTTGGTAAATCATCCTACTCGCATTGACTAATCTGCTTATCGTGTACATTATAACACACTATTTGGTTGGTTTACAGTTGATTTTTGATCTCTTGGATAACTTTGGATAGGCATTCTTCTATCTTTAGATTTTGGAATCTTTTAGTGATTCCGTTTGCTTTTAGGTTTTCTTCTGAGAAGTCTTCTTCATCTGCTAGATAGCGTCTGCAGACTTCAGCGTATTTTGGTTGCTCTTGTTTTTGTTCTCTTCCAATTGAACGTAGAAGTCTAACATCATCGGGTGCCTCAAGATAGATTGGCTTTACTTTATCCTTACCGAAGAATTTACGGATTTGTTCGTATGTTGCTAATGTTCCAATCATTAGATAATTATATCGGTCCAAATCTATCTGCCCATCATTTACGGTGAAATAATGCCAAATGCCATGTACCGTATTATAGAAGCGATGTTCAATCACCTTATTCTGATTTGTAAGTTCCTTAAGTCTATTCTCATCCACAAAATGATACTCTACACCTTCGGTTTCACCTTTTCGAATCGGTCTTGTTGTGTACATAACCACCGTCTTTAAATTTAATTCTTCTTGCATTAACAAATGTTTATATATAGTATCCTTACCAGTTGCACTTTTCCCAACAATAATAAATATTTTCCCCATAAAACTTTCCTTTCTTTCTCATATGTTCAAACTATGATTATTAAAACCTTCACACCATAGATTATAGCCTTTGGCCCTCTTAGGATAAACATTACCCATATTCTTATTCTTTGATAACTTCTATCCTATCCTTCTGATCTCCTATTAATCCAGTAATCGTAAAACCGTCATTAATAGCCTGCTGAATAAAAATAATGAGATCGTCTTCAATCACTTCTCCCGGGACCAAAAGAGGTGTTCCAGGTGGATATTGACTAACGATATCAGCACAGACCTTACCGCAACTTTCTTTTAAAGGAACAACTTCGGTTTCATGCTCCATTGCCTCATAAGGATACATCTTAGAAATAGAAGGGGTCAATACAAGGGTATCGATTACCTTATAATCTTTTTCATCGCATCGATTCTCTATTTGCTGGTCAATCTCAAGTAATGCCTTTGCGAAACGGTCTAACCCTTCCTGAGTATCACCAATACTTGTAATTCCTAGTATATAATCCCTCGATTCCATTTCCATTACCACATGATATTTTTCTAATAGTATTTCACTTAACTGATGTCCATTGAATGGTGTTTCTGAAGTAATAATAGTTATTTTAGAAGGATCAAAATCATGGATTCCATACTTTCCTATAACTTCTCCAGTCAGTAACCTTAGATGCTTTAATTTCTCTATCATTTGAAAAAAATGCTGTAATTTTTGATAATATGAGCAAAACAAAGTTTCCGACTTTTCCTCTAGCAAATGGATACAACGATCAATCCCAGCCATAAGTACATAGGAGGGACTGCTGCTTTGATAGATAGATATAAATTTTTGTATCCTTTGATTCAGCTTGGGCAAATTAGAGTGCAAAATAGCGGTTTGCGTAAAGGCAGGTAATGTCTTATGAAGACTATGAATAACAATATCTGCTCCATATGTAATAGCACTCTTAGGAAATTCCTTGTGGAATCCCATATGAGCTCCATGGGCTTCATCCACTAACAAAATTGCTCCGTATTTATGTGCAATATCTACTATTCTTTCTATATCAGAAACAACTCCCTCATAGGTCGGAGATGTTATGATTATCAGTTTAATATCTGGGTGTTTTATCAACAAGGCTTCCATATTTTCAGGAGAAATTCCACCGTTGATAGGACTATCATCTACTCTTTGTGGATAAATGTAGATTGGTTTCAGTTGTCTTAGGGCAATTGTATGATATACGGATTTATGGCAGTTTCTAGCCACCAATACTCGATCTCCTGGATTCGTTGCAGCAGATATTCCCGCGAGAATACCTACGGTACTACCATTTACCATTGGAAATGCATGTGCCGAACCATAAAGTTTGCTTATTCGTCCTGATAGCTCCTTTAAGATTTCCTCCGGTTGATTCAGGTTATCAAACCCTGGTATCTCTGTAATGTCTATAGAATAAGGGTTTCCCGCAGGAAGTAATAAAGTATTTCGCTTATGCCCTGGCATATGCATAGGATAATAATCATTCTTACTATAACGAATTAATTTTTCATAAAGTCTATTCATTTATTTCTCCCAAAATCTAGATTTAATTTTAAACATCACATATGTACATATTTTATTATCTCTTACGAAAGAGCTTTAAGATCCCTATCGTTAGTATAAATATATCTCTTTTTCATAGAAAATACAATCCACCACAAAACAGAAATAAATCCTAACTCATCTGCATGAATCAGGATTTATTATGGGAGAACGAATATTTATATTAAACTCTTATTAGCTTATGATAGAATCATACGGTCGTTTGCAAATTCTCCTCCACTAACACTTTGAAATTTCTCCAACAAATCATTGACCCGTAGCTTTTTCTTTTCCTCTCCAGCCACATCATAAATCACTTTACCTTCATACATCATGATTAACCGATTACCATATTGAATAGCGTTCTTCATATTGTGGGTAACCATTAATGCTGTAAGTGAACTGCCAAAAATAATTTGTTCCGATATTTCCAAAACCTTTTGTGCGGTTTTGGGATCGAGTGCTGCTGTATGTTCATCCAATAATAAAAGTTTAGGCTTACGAAGTGTTGCCATTAACAGCGTTAATGCCTGTCTTTGTCCACCGGATAGAAGGCCTACCTTTGTGGTTAGCCTAGTTTCAAGACCGAGATCCAGTACTTTTAATTTATCAATATAGAGTTCTTTTTCCTCCTTTGTAATTCCCCATCCCATACCTCGTTTCTTACCACGGCGATATGCTAAAGCAAGGTTTTCTTGGATTTCCATGTTAGATGCTGTCCCCATCATTGGATCCTGAAATACCCTACCTAAATATTTGGAACGTTTAAATTCCTGCATATAGGTGATATCTTCCCCATCTAGAAGGATTGAACCTCTATCTGGGAAATGAACCCCTGCAATCATGTTAAGCATTGTGGACTTTCCTGCTCCATTCCCACCAATTACAGTTACAAAATCGCCATCCTTTAATTCTAAGTTTAGACCTTTTAAAACTTTCTTTTCATTCACAGTATTCGGGTTAAATGTCTTATATAAATCACTTATTCTCAGCATATTAATTAACCCTCCTATGTGCAGTTACTCGATTCTTCTTTAAGTTAGGTATAGATAGAGCTATTGCTACAACGATGGCAGTAAATAACTTTAAATCATCCGTATTTAATCCCAATTGTAATACAACAGCAATAATCATTCGGTAAATAATTGAGCCAATCATTATAGAAAATAGCCTAGAAGCAAAACTCTTTGGTCTTAAGAATATTACCTCACCAATAACAATGGATGCTAAACCAATCACAATCGCTCCCACACCCATTTTAACATCCGCATATCCCTGACTTTGTGTAACGATTGCTCCGGATAATGCGATAAGACCATTACTGATAACTAATCCAAGAGTCTTCATACTGTCCGTATTTACACCCTGTGCTCGGACCATAACTTCATTATTGCCGGTTGCTCGGATACAACAGCCAATTTCTGTTCCGAAATACCAGTAAAGTAAAGCAATAACGACTACTGTTAATACCAAACCTATTCCCATAGTAATCCATGTCTGAAGCGTAGAATCCTTCATACCTAAGGCTTTCGCTTCTGGAAAAAGCCCTTTGACTAAAGATATCATAGTACTTTGACCAATGATAGGTGTATTCGCCTGACCCATAATTCTTAAATTAATAGAATACAATCCAATCATCGTAAGTATACCAGAAAGAATTGCAGGTATTTTAAGTTTAGTATGTAGTAGGCCGGTTATAAGACCAGCCATCATTCCCGCCAAAGTTGCCAATATTACTGTTAAAAAAGGATTCAACCCTAATTTCACTATTAATACTGCACTGATACTTCCTCCTAGGGCAAAACTGCCTTCGCAGGACATATCAGCAAAATTTAATATCCGAAAGGTGAGATAAACACCAAGGGCAAGAATTGCCCAGGAAAGCCCTTGGGATACTGCACCAAATAACGCCATAACTATATTCATGTTTCAAAATCCTTTCCTACTTCTAACATAAACTATTCCATTTCTGCTGCCAGTTCCTCTGGAATATTAATTCCCAATTCTGCAGCAACATCTTCATTAATTTTAAATGTATATTCATCATCTGGAATATATTCAATTGGCATAGTTGCAGTCTCAGCTTCCCCTTCAATAATTCTTACCGCCTGCTTTCCGGTTAATTTACCTAGTTTATAATAATCAATACCGTAAGTTGCTAGACCTCCCTTATCTACCATTCCCTCTTCCCCACATATTACGGGAATACCATTGGCATTAGCTATAGAAGCAACGGTCGGCATACCTTCTGCTATGATATTATCCGTAGGTGCATAGATTGCATCTACCGTTCCCACCAGGGACTGTACTACCTGATGAATTTCATTGGAATCAGAAACCGTAGCTATAGATGCTTTAATACCTAAATCCTTTGCAGCTTCCATAGCTATCTCTGCTTGGATTTTAGAGTTACTCTCACTTGAGCAGTACAGAATAGCAACATTAATTGCATCCGGTACTAGTTGTTTTAGTAACTCCATCTGTCTTTTTACTGGGGTCAAATCAGAAGTTCCAGATACATTCCCACCTGGAGCATCGTTCGTTTTCACCAGTCCTGATTCTGCCGGATCTGTTACTGCAGTAACGAGGATCGGAATATCCTTTGTAGCATTGGCCACTGCCTGTGCCGCAGGCGTCCCGATAGCTAGAATTAAATCATTGTTATCGTTTACTAATTTTGATGCAATTGTATTCGTATTGGATTGATCTCCTTGAGCATTTTGATAATCAATTTTAATGTTTTTCCCATCTTTATATCCAGCTTCTTCAAGAGCATCAACAAAACCCTGATAACTTGCATCTAAAGCTGCGTGCTTTACAAGCTGATTTACACCTATCGTAAATACTTCACCCTCAACATCCCCTTTTTCTTTTGCACCACAACCAATTAAAGTTATACCAATTAATATAATGGCAGCCATACCTGCCCGTAATTTGCTCTTTTTCATAAAATCCTCCTTGCTATATATTAATATATACACTCTTCTACTTTAAAGCTTTAGCACTTTTAATGGATAAAGTCTAACACCAAAATCAAGCTAAGTCAACTATTTTTTTGATAAAAAAACCTACCCTCCTATTAATAAAAGGGTAGGTAATACTTAGTCAATCTTTATTTTAAATACCACAGGATATTCAGATGTAACACCCTTCGTCATGATTTCAAGGGCATCTGATGTTCTCCTCCAATCAATTTGTGCATCATCAAAACCTAATACTGACACATCCTTGATAATACCATGGAATAGAGGAAGTTTTGACGCATCTTTATCACCTAAAGAGCTAATGTATACTTTACCGCTCTCTGGCCATTTTAGAACCGTTGCATATAGGTAACTTCCCTTAACAGTAAACCTTATATCACGGCTGGTAAATACAGTTTCTTTACCATCTGAGAATTGTCCTTCCGTAATCATTGTCGGACCTTCTCCAGACTGTCTCCATACTTTACTGCCATAGATCGCTTCACCATTAATTTCCATCCATTTACCAATGGATAGAAGAATTTCCTTATCCTCTTTTGGGATTGTTCCATCACTTTTTGGTCCAACATTAAGTAGCAAGGTTCCATTTTTACTTACGATATCTACTAATTGGCAGATGATTTCATTGGCGCTCTTATAATCATTATTAACTGTATAGCACCAGGAGTTTCTTGCCACAGCCGTATCTGTCTGCCAATAATACGGCTTTGCTTCTGCAAATTGTCCTCTTTCCACATCAACAACAGCACATCCAAACTGGAAGGCATCATGTTTATAATTAATGACAACCTCCTTACCCCATTCTTCTGCACGGTTGTAATAATAAGCAGCAAACTTCTTTAGATAAGGTTTCGCAGCACTATGCTCAATCCACCAATCAAAATATATAATACTTGGTTGATATAGATCGACGATTTCACAAGAGCGCACCAGCCAATCCTGAAGAAATTCCTCACTTGGATTAGTACTATATAAATCATGATGGTCGGGTTCCTCTTGAGCAGGCCAATAGAAATCGCCTCGTTTCAGAGGTTCCTTGATATCACTTTCGAATTCCTTCCCATGTCCCATAAAAAACCAATGCTCTATTCTATGAGAGGAAGCACCCATGACCAAACCTTTTTCTTCAAAAGAAGCTTTCAGTTCTCCTAGCACATTCCTCTTCGGCCCCATTTCATATGCATTCCAGCGTGAAATATTGCTGGCATACATCTGGAAGCCATCATGGTGTTCAGCCACGGGAATTACATATTTAGCACCCGCTGCTTTAAAAAGTTCTGCCCATTCCTTGGGATCAAACTTTTCTGCCCTAAACATAGGTATGAAATCTTTATATCCAAAATCCTTATGTAATCCATAGGTCTTAATATGATGTTCATACTCGGGCGTTCCTTGTATATACATATTTCTAGAATACCACTCATTTCCAAAAGCCGGAACAGAATAAATTCCCCAGTGAATGAAAATACCAAACTTCAATACTTTATACCACTGAGGAACACGATATTGGGATAAAGAATCCCAGTTATCCTTATATATACCTTTATCTATTACCTCATCAATAGTTTTTAAATATTTCTCCATAATTCCCTCCTATTTACCCTCAAATCAATATTATTACAGATAGATGCCTTAATCTGTATTTAGAACCATCTATATAAATTAAAGTAACATTGCAACCATTAAAATGCAATGTATATTCTTCT
>JAAYSQ010000045.1 GCA_012523925.1 Clostridiales bacterium | reverse complement strand
TAATAAAAATGGGTTGACATGAAAAATGAGTTCATGCTATAATCCTTTAAGACTACCGAAGACAGTAGGTGCCGAAAGGCATAAGTTGAAAACGCCTACCGAGGAATGTTGGTTTAAATCATATTATGATATTAAGACCTCTTTCTGCTTTGGTAGAAAGAGGTTTTTTTATGGATAAAGGATTATAGAAAAACTTATAGTCCTATATACAGGATAAGGATGTCAGCTCACTGATGTTCGATGATTAATATAAGGAGGTGTATGTAATGGCAAAAGTAGAGTTAAAGCAACCAATCGTAGATGAAATTAAAGGCTATATTAATGATTCTAAAGCTGCTGTATTGGTTGATTACCGTGGTTTGACCGTTGCAGAAGATACAGAGCTTCGTAAAAAGTTGAGAGAAGCTGGAGTTGTATACAAAGTATACAAGAACACAATGCTTAACTTTGCATTTAAAGGAACTGATTATGAAGCGTTAGCTCCACATCTTGAAGGACCAACAGCTATAGCTTTCGGTCTTGATGATGCGACTGCTCCTGCAAGAATTATAAATGATTGTGCAAAGACAATGCCTAAATTAGAGTTCAAAGCTGGAGTTGTAGAAGGAACTTACTATGATCTAGAGGGAATAAAAGTTATTGCAACAATTCCTTCAAGAGAGGTTCTTATTTCCAGATTACTTGGAAGTATGCAATCCCCTATTACAAACTTTGCTCGTGTGCTTAAGCAAATCGCTGAGAAAACAGCTTAGTTAAAAATGAATTCATGGCAAGGGAAAAGGTTAACTTATTTCTCTTGTATGGACGGAAGGTAAAATCCGATCAATATACTATTAAATATTAATGGAGGTAAATTATAATGACAACTCAAGAGTTTATCGAGGCTATTAAGGGCCTTACTGTATTAGAATTAAATGATTTAGTAAAAGCATGTGAAGAAGAATTCGGTGTATCCGCAGCAGCAGGTGTTGTAGTTGCAGCAGGTGCAGCAGGTGGTGCAGCAGAAGAAGAGAAATCCGAATTTGACGTAGAATTAACTGAAATTGGATCTAGCAAAGTTAAAGTTATCAAGGTTGTTCGTGAAGTAACTGGTTTAGGATTAAAAGAAGCTAAGGATCTTGTAGATTCTGCTCCTAAGGTAATTAAGGAAGCTGTTTCTAAGGAAGAAGCTGAAGAAATCAAGACTAAACTTGAGGCTGAAGGCGCTAAAGTTACATTAAAATAATTATTTAGCATTTCAAAATCCCCGATTATATCGGGGATTTTTTATGCGTAAAATTTGATAATATTATTGAGGCTGCAGCTATTTTACTTTATTGCCGCTGGAGTTATTATTCCATCTCACAAATTGCGGAGGAAGAACCCCAGAGGAACTAAAGGTTCTATACAATACTTATTACAATAGGAAAAGTGGACAACTCGCATAGCTCAAACAAGTCCACTTTTCCTATTTAGCGTATTGTTTAGAACCTAAGTTCCTCAGGGAACCGTTCCAATGCAATTCTTAGGGAAAGGATACTAACCTCTAGCAAATTAAGTTGTCGACGCTGCAGCAGATTAAGTTTAAGAATAAAGATTATCGTTATAAATTTACCAGTCTACATAAAATGTTTTTAATTTGAATGGAATCGGGGAGTTAAGGGGAGGAGTAGTTGTTATCATAATGTGCGTAACATTATGCTCCATCTAGATGATTGAACTGTATAAAAGATGGTAATAATAGCCATGATGGGCATAAAAAATCCGCCTAAACATTGGCGGAAGGTTGTATGAATTGTGTTATATGTATATAAAAATTAAAAAAATTCAGAAAATCAAGTTGACAGTGAAAAACAAGTGTGATAGTATGAAAGATGCACTATTGTGGTGTTATATGCCTATTTATTAATATTATAGCATATAAACTTGGAAATGAAAAGAGTTTTTTATTCAAGAGTGAAACTTATTAAATTCAAGGGGTGAAAACGTCAATGGATAAAAACAGAATGCATCCAATTAAGGTTGGTAATAATGTTAGAATGAGTTTTTCCAGACAACGGGAAGTCCTCGAGATGCCTAATCTAATTGAGGTTCAAAAGGATTCTTACCAATGGTTTCTGGATGAAGGATTAAAAGAGGTATTTAATGACATTTCTCCAATTACTGATTACAGCGGACAATTAAGTTTAGAGTTCGTTAGTTTTTCTTTATGTGAGGATGATATTAAATATTCAATTGAAGAATGTAAGGAAAGAGATGCTACTTATGCAGCTCCAATGAAAGTAAAGGTAAGACTTCATAATAAAGAAAATAACGAGATTAATGAACACGATATTTTCATGGGAGATTTGCCATTAATGACGGAAACCGGTACCTTTGTTATCAATGGTGCTGAGAGAATTATTGTTAGCCAGTTAGTACGTTCCCCTGGAATATATTATGCAATAAATCATGATAAAATCGGTAAGAAATTATTTTCGGCTACCGTAATTCCTAATAGAGGCGCATGGTTAGAATACGAAACAGATTCTAACGATGTATTCTACGTTCGTGTTGATCGTAATAGAAAAGTTCCTATTACCACTTTCATAAGAGCGTTGGGCTACGGAACAAATGAAGAAATCAAACAATTATTTGGCGATGAACCAAAAATTTTAGCCAGTCTTGCAAAAGATCCAAGCACTGCTAGGGATCCAGAAGGTAGTTATCAAGATGGCTTATTAGAGTTATATAAAAAGCTGCGTCCTGGTGAGCCTTTAGCAGTAGAGAATGCGGAATCTTTACTTAATAGTATGTTCTTTGATGCTAGAAGATATGATCTTGCTAAGGTTGGTAGATATAAGTTTAATAAAAAGTTATCTTACCGTAACCGTGTCGTTGGATTTACTCTTGCGGAAGATGTTATCGATAAATCTACCGGTGAGGTTCTTGCAGAAGCAGGAATGGAAATTACCAATGATCTTGCGGTTAAATTGCAGAATTATGGTATTCCATATCTTTTGGTACAAACAGAAGAGCGCAATGTGAAAGTTCTCTCCAATATGATGGTAGATATTAGCTATCATGTTAAAGATATAGATAAGAAGGAACTTGGTATTACAGAAGCTGTGTATTATCCTGTTCTAAAGAAGATTTTAGAGGAGAATACCAACCTTGAGGATATCAAGGAAGAGATTAAAAAGAATATCAATGAGTTAATACCGAAGCATATTACCAAGGAAGATATTATTGCTTCTATTAATTATAATATACTAATTGAATATGGTATCGGTTATGCGGATGATATTGATCACTTAGGAAACAGACGAATTCGTGCAGTTGGTGAGTTATTACAGAATCAATATCGTATTGGTCTTTCTAGAATGGAACGTGTTGTAAGAGAAAGAATGACAACACAGGATATTGAGAGTATCAGTCCACAATCCTTAATTAATATAAAACCAGTAACTGCAGCAGTGAAAGAATTCTTCGGAAGTTCTCAGTTATCACAGTTTATGGATCAGCACAATCCACTTGCGGAGCTGACCAATAAAAGACGTTTATCTGCTTTGGGACCTGGAGGTCTATCCCGTGATAGAGCTGGTTTCGAGGTGCGTGACGTTCACTACTCCCATTACGGTAGAATGTGTCCTATCGAGACTCCTGAAGGTCCTAACATTGGTTTGATCAACTCTCTTGCAACTTATGCAAGACTGAATGAATATGGTTTTATCGAGGCTCCTTATCGTAAAGTAGATAAAACAGATCCTAAGAATCCTAGGGTAACTGATGATGTTGTTTATATGACAGCTGATGAAGAGGACAAATATATTGTAGCACAGGCGAATGAGCCTCTGGATGAGCATGGACATTTCATTAATAATAGTGTGTCCGGACGTTTTAAAGAGGAAACATCATCGTTTGATAAGGAAAAAGTGGATTTTATGGACGTATCACCTAAGATGGTATTCTCTGTAGCAACTGCTTTAATTCCTTTCTTAGAGAACGACGATGCGAACCGTGCCTTGATGGGTGCGAACATGCAGCGTCAGGCAGTACCACTATTAATATCGGAAGCTCCTGTTGTCGGAACAGGTATTGAAGCGAAAGCTGCGATTGACTCAGGCGTTTGCGTTATTGCGAAAAAAGCCGGAGTTGTAGAGCGTGTTACTGTAAAAGAAATTATAATAAAGAATGATGATAATACAAAATCCAACTATCGTTTAATTAAATTTGCTAAGAGTAACCAAGGAACCTGTATCAATCAGAGACCAGTAGTAAACAAAGGCGATCGTGTTGAGGAAGGTCAAGTTATTGCTGATGGTCCATCCACTTCTAAGGGTGAATTGGCATTAGGAAAGAACCCTCTAATTGGATTTATGACATGGGAAGGTTACAACTACGAGGATGCTGTATTATTAAGTGAACGTTTAGTTCAGGAGGATGTATATACCTCCATTCATATAGAAGAATATGAAGCAGAATCTAGAGACACGAAGCTTGGCCCAGAAGAAATCACTCGCGATGTACCTGGTGTCGGTGACGAAGCACTGAAGGATCTTGATGAAAGAGGCATTATCCGAATTGGTGCAGAGGTTCGTGCTGGTGATATCTTAGTAGGTAAAGTTACTCCTAAAGGCGAGACAGAATTGACAGCAGAAGAGCGTTTGCTCCGAGCAATCTTTGGTGAGAAAGCAAGAGAAGTTAGAGATACATCCCTTCGTGTTCCTCATGGTGAATATGGTATTATTGTAGACGCCAAGGTGTTCACAAGAGAAAATGGCGATGAATTATCCCCAGGAGTTAATGAAACTGTACGTGTATATATTGCACAGAAGAGAAAGATTCAAGTAGGCGATAAGATGGCTGGTCGTCATGGTAATAAGGGTGTAGTTTCCCGCGTATTACCGGTAGAAGATATGCCATTCTTACCAAATGGAAGACCGCTTGATATCGTACTTAACCCTCTGGGTGTACCTTCCCGTATGAATATCGGCCAGGTACTAGAGATACACTTGTCACTAGCTGCGAAAGTGTTGGGGGTTGATATTTCCACACCGGTATTCGATGGTGCCAATGAGTACGATATTATGGATACTTTGGAAGTAGCGAATGACTTTGCGAATACCCCTTGGGAAGAGTTTGAAGCAAAATATAAAGATAAGATCCATCCTGAATTAATGGAATATCTAAAAGAGCATCCGGAAAATAGAGAGGATTGGAAGGGTGTTCCGATTAATCGTGACGGTAAAGTAATGTTGCGTGATGGTAGAACCGGTGAATATTTTGATGGTCCGGTTACTGTTGGTTTCATGCATTATCTAAAACTCCACCACTTGGTTGATGATAAGATCCATGCACGTTCTACAGGACCATACTCCCTAGTAACACAGCAACCTCTCGGTGGTAAAGCACAGTTTGGTGGACAGCGATTTGGAGAAATGGAAGTTTGGGCATTAGAGGCTTATGGCGCAGCTTACGTTCTACAGGAAATTCTGACCGTAAAATCCGATGATGTTACCGGACGTGTTAGGACTTATGAAGCTATCATTAAAGGTGAAAATATTGCAGAACCAGGAATTCCAGAATCCTTCAAAGTACTATTAAAAGAACTTCAATCCCTGGCACTGGATGTCACAGTTCTTGATGAAAATGGTAACGAAGTGAGAATGACCGAGAGTATGGAACATGGTGATTCTGATCTGACACCTTTAATAGAAGGTGATAATAAATTCCAGTATGATGAAGGCTATGAAAATGCAGGTTTTACGCAGACGAATGCCGATGATATTGATACGGATGTATTTAATATCTATGAAGAGGAAACAGAAGAAGTAGCTGAAGATTAGTCCTTATATCTTTAGTTAATGATTAATACGAAGAGAATGATAGGGAATAAGTATTTGGTATGAATTATTCCTTAACAAACTTTGTAGGAATGAGATCTTGTTTCTAAAAGATAAGTGTTGCAGGTACAAACTGCATATACCTGTAATGAAGTTTAACGAAGGGAGTGCCAAAGAATGCCTGATATTATGAATGTTGAGCAACAAATAAACTACGATGCAATTAAAATAGGTCTAGCTTCCCCTGAAAAGATTAGAGAATGGTCAAAAGGAGAGGTTAGAAAACCAGAGACAATTAACTATAGAACGTTAAAGCCAGAAAAAGATGGTTTGTTCTGTGAAAGAATCTTTGGACCCAGCAAAGACTGGGAATGTCATTGTGGTAAATATAAAAAGATCCGTTATAAAGGCGTAGTCTGTGACCGTTGTGGTGTTGAAGTTACAAAGGCAAGCGTACGCCGTGAGAGAATGGGACATATTGAATTGGCTGCCCCAGTATCCCATATCTGGTATTTCAAAGGAATACCTAGTCGAATGGGACTCATCTTGGATCTTTCTCCAAGAACCTTGGAAAAGGTATTATATTTTGCTTCCTATGTTGTACTTGATAAAGGTAATACTGATCTTCAGTACAAACAGATATTGAATGAGAAGGAAAAACAGGAAGCAATCGAAAACTATGGATATAACAGCTTCCGCGTTGGAATGGGCGCGGAGGCAGTTATGGAGCTTTTGCAAAATATAGATTTGGCAAAGGAAGCTGAGGAATTAAAGAAAAGCCTTAAGGATTCTACAGGACAAAAACGAGCTAGAATCATTAAGCGTCTTGAAGTAGTAGAATCATTCCGTGAATCTGGCAATAAACCCGAGTGGATGATTCTAACTGTGATTCCTGTAATTCCTCCGGATCTACGTCCGATGGTACAGTTGGATGGTGGTCGATTTGCAACTTCCGATATGAATGATTTGTATCGTAGAATAATTAACCGTAATAATCGACTTAAGAGACTGCTTGAACTTGGCGCTCCGGATATTATTGTTCGTAATGAAAAGAGAATGCTACAGGAGGCAGTAGATGCTCTTATTGATAACGGTAGAAGAGGAAGACCGGTAACTGGCCCAGGTAACCGTCCTCTGAAATCACTTTCTGACATGTTAAAGGGTAAGCAAGGACGCTTCCGTCAGAACTTACTTGGAAAACGTGTTGACTATTCAGGTCGTTCCGTTATCGTTGTAGGTCCAGAACTTAAAATTTATCAATGTGGGTTGCCAAAAGAGATGGCGATTGAGTTATTCAAACCTTTCGTTATGAAAGAATTGGTGGCAAGAGGAACTGCACATAATATTAAATCCGCTAAGAAAATGGTTGAGAGGCTACAGCCTGAAGTGTGGGATGTATTAGAAGAAGTTATACGTGAACATCCAGTTATGCTAAACCGTGCACCTACGCTTCATAGACTTGGTATTCAGGCTTTCGAACCGGTACTGGTTGAAGGTAAAGCTATCAAGCTTCATCCGCTCGTATGTACGGCTTATAATGCCGACTTTGATGGTGACCAAATGGCTGTCCATCTACCTCTATCCGTAGAAGCGCAAGCGGAATGTCGTTTCTTATTACTTTCACCTAATAACCTATTAAAGCCATCGGATGGTGCTCCAGTTGCCGTACCTTCACAGGATATGGTTCTTGGTATCTACTATCTGACAATTGAAAGAGAAACGAATAATGAATCTATCCATTATTTTAAGAATGTAAATGAAGCAATACTTGCTTATGAAAATAAAATAATCAACTTACAGGAATTAATTCGTGTAAGACAAACAGGAATTAATAAAGATGGCGTTGAAGAAAGTAGAACCATCGAGTCTACCTTAGGTCGTTTTATATTTAATGAAATTATTCCTCAAGATTTAGGTTTCGTTGATCGAAGCAAAGATGAAAACTTCCTTAAGCTTGAGGTTGATTTCCTTGTTAGCAAAAAACAATTGAAGCAGATTCTTGAGAAATGCATTAATATCCATGGTGCGACACAGACTGCTGAAATATTAGATAATATTAAGAGTATGGGATATAAATACTCTACACAAGCAGCCATGACAGTTTCCATTTCCGATATGAAAGTTCCGGAAGAGAAGAAACAGATCTTAGCTGATGCGGAAACTACAATTGAGACTATCACCAAAGAATACAAACGTGGTAGAATGACAGAGGAAGAGAGATATAATGCTGTTATTAATACTTGGAAGGAAGTCGATAATCATCTGACAGAAACCCTGTTAAATGGACTTGATAAGTTTAACAATATTAAGATGATGTCTGACTCCGGTGCCCGTGGTTCTGATAAGCAGATTAAGCAGCTGGCAGGTATGCGTGGTTTGATGGTGGATACAAGTGGTCGTACCATTGAGTTACCTATCAAGTCAAATCTCCGTGAAGGTCTTGATGTTTTGGAGTACTTTATTTCTGCACATGGTGCTAGAAAAGGTCTATCTGATACAGCGTTACGTACAGCGGACTCTGGTTATCTAACTCGTCGTTTGGTTGACGTTGCCCAAGACTTAATTATCCGTGAAACTGATTGTAGTGATCATAATCATAACCATGAGATTCCTGGAATGTGGATTAAGGCATTTATGGATGGTAAAGAAGTAATCGAAACATTGGAAGAAAGAATTATAGGAAGATACTCCTGTGAAACAATTCTAGATACCGACGGAAGTGTGATTGTAAAAGAAAATCATATGATTACTCCTAACCGCGCGGCTAGAATTATAGCAACAGGTGTAGATAAAGTTAAGATACGTACAAATTTAACCTGTAAATCCCACATTGGTATCTGCGCGAAATGTTATGGAGCGAACATGGCTACCGGTGAAGCAGTACAGGTAGGTGAAGCGGTTGGTATTATTGCTGCACAGTCCATTGGTGAGCCTGGTACACAGCTTACAATGCGTACCTTCCATACCGGTGGTGTTGCTGGTGATGATATTACACAAGGTCTTCCTCGTGTTGAAGAACTTTTTGAAGCAAGAAAGCCTAAGGGCCTAGCAATTATTGCAGAGTTTGGTGGTACAGTATCAATTAAAGATACTAAAAAGAAACGTGAAGTTATCGTTACCAATGATGAAACTGGTGAATCCAAATCCTATCTAATTCCATATGGATCAAGAATTAAAGTTTCCGATGGTGATGTTCTTGAAGCTGGTGATGAATTAACAGAAGGTAGTGTAAATCCTCATGATATCCTTAAGATTAAGGGTGTTCGTGCTGTACAGGATTATATGATCCAAGAGGTTCAGAGAGTTTACCGTCTGCAAGGTGTTGAGATCAACGATAAGCATATTGAAGTGATTGTTCGTCAGATGCTTAAGAAAGTTCGTATTGAGAACAACGGTGATTCTAAATTCTTACCAGGGGCTTTAGTTGATATTCTTGAGTATTATGATGAGAATGAGAGGTTAGAAGCTGAGGGATTAGAACCTGCAGAAGGAGTACAGGTAATGCTTGGTATTACTAAGGCATCTCTTGCTACAAATTCTTTCCTTTCAGCTGCATCTTTCCAGGAAACCACTAAAGTTCTTACCGAAGCTGCAATTAAGGGTAAGGTTGATCCATTGATTGGTTTGAAGGAAAATGTTATCCTCGGTAAGTTAATCCCAGCAGGTACTGGTATGAAGCGATATAGTTCTGTTAAGTTGGATTCGGATATAGAAGAGGAATCGATACTCTCTGAAGATATGGAAGGAGACTATTCCGATGACTTTGAGACCTTTGAGTATTCTGAGAATGGACATCATGAGCCCGAAGACGGAATTGCTGAAGTAGTCTATGATGAGGATAAATTCGGTAAGAACGGCGATGATTTACAAAGGGAAGATAGTATTCCTGGCGTAGACGATGCTCATATTTCTATGGGTGAGAACACCCATAATGAAGGCGATTATACAGAAGCGGAATTTAACTTAAAAGGTATCGATGAAGACGATTACAGCGATGGATTATAAAAGTAATGTATTTGATAAAATTATAGCTGATTTTATTAAATAAAAGAATAGATAAGGGATGTTGTGAATAATGATTATAGATTCTTCGAGCGAAAAGCTTATAGAATGGCATTTGCCGAACCTATGATTTTATTTTACAACATCCCTTTTTACGATTAATTAGATTTATAATTGATATAATAATTGATTATGAACTACTAAATTATTGGTGAAAGAGAGTTCGTTCAATACACTTGAAAGAATTACGACTTAAAATACAATAGAGTATCATAATACAAGAAAATTATGAAAAATAATGCTTGAAACCTGCAATTAATAGGTTTATATTAGAATAAAATCTTTATTTAGACATTAGGTAACATCCTATAAAATTATATCTATAAGGTAGATTATTGAAAGGGGATATAAAGATGGAGTATTTGAAGAAATATGAGGAGTGGATAACCAACCCTTACTTTGATGAGGAAACTAAAAAAGAGTTATTAGAACTAAAAGATGACGATAACGAAATTAAGGAAAGATTTTATAAAGATCTTGAATTTGGCACGGGTGGACTAAGAGGCATCTTAGGTGCTGGAGTAAACCGAATGAATTTATATACTGTCCGTAGAGCTACCCAAGGTCTTGCAAATTATATTTTAAAGCAAGATGGTGCGAGTAAAGGAGTAGCAATCGCATATGACTCCAGAAGAATGTCCCCGGAATTTGCTATGGACACCGCCTTATGCTTAAATGCAAACGGTATACGTGCGTATTTATTTGAAAGCTTGAGGCCGACGCCAGAGCTTTCTTATGCTCTTCGAGAACTAGGATGTATTGCAGGTATTGTTATAACAGCAAGCCATAATCCTCCGGAGTATAATGGATACAAGGTATATTGGGAGGATGGTGCGCAGATTACCTTTCCGAAAGATGTTGAGATTATTAGTGAAGTAAACGCAATCACTGATTTTGCAGAGGCTAAGACAATGAAGAAGGAAGATGCACTAGAAGCCGGCCTTCTAATAATGATAGGTAAAGATATTGATGACAAATATATAGAAGAACTTAAGAAACTGGTTATTAATCCAGTGACTGAGGAAGGAAAACAATTAAAGATTGTTTATACTCCTTTAAATGGTACCGGTAATCTACCTGTTCGTAAAATACTAAAGGAAATTGGCTTTGAACAAGTGTATATTGTTCCGGAACAGGAGTTACCTGATTCGGAATTTACCACGGTTGGATATCCAAATCCGGAAGATCCAAGTGTGTTTACTCTTGCGAAACAACTTGCGAATCAAGTTGGCGCAGATATTATTCTTGCTACTGATCCGGATGCGGATCGTTTAGGTGTCCAGGTACGTAATAATGAAGGAGAGTTCGTTCTTTTCAATGGTAATATGACTGGGGCATTAATTGCAGAATATGTATTTTCACAAAAGAAAGAGCATGGAACACTACCCAAGAATGCTGCGTTAATTAAAACCATTGTAACCGGCAATATCTCTAAGCAAATTGCTACTCATTATGATGCTAAGCTAATTGAAGTCTTAACAGGCTTTAAATATATTGGTGAGCAAATTAAGCTTTTTGAACAAACTGGAAGTAACGAATATATCTTTGGATACGAGGAAAGCTATGGCTACCTAGTTGGTACCCATTCAAGAGATAAGGATGCGATTGTTGCAGTTATGACACTATGTGAAGCAGCTGCCTACTATAAATCTAAAGGCATTTCTTTGTATGATCAGATGATGAATATCTATGAAAAATATGGTTATTATAAGGAGGACTTAGTAGCGGTTACCCTTAAAGGGATTGAAGGAATGGAGAAGATTCAATCAATCATGGAGGGATATCGAAAGAATCCGCCGATGCAAGCTGGAGAATATAAGGTATTGAAAGTCAGAGATTATAAAAATGATACTATCACAGATCTTGCAACAGGTAAGGTTACACCTACCGGTCTACCAAAATCTGATGTATTATATTTTGAAATGGATCAGGATGCTTGGTGCGCGATTAGGCCTTCTGGAACTGAACCAAAGATTAAGTTCTACTTTGGAGTAAAAGGGAATAGCATGGAAGATGCAAGTGAGAGACTTGAGAAATTGATGAATGATGAAGTGTTTAAGGTGGATTAAGAGTTTTGTAAAAAGAACGTACGAAGAGGAGAAATAAGTTCCCACACACACTAATCGGAAGACATTCTAATGGATTTGAATGCAGCAATCGAACATAAAAGTTCGCTTGCTTCACACAAATCCATCAAACTGTCTTCCAAATAGTGCATTAAGGGAATCTTATTTCTCCTCTTTATACATACTTCCAACATTAGATATTAAAATGCATAAAAGGTTCTTGAGGCATACCCTTATATTCTAATCTGTTAAAAAATATATCTAATATTAGATTAATTTGTTGCCGCAATTTGAGCAGAAGTTGGCATTGCCGGTCTTGGTTCCGCAGTTTGGACAGAAATTCGGTCTGGTGCCATTATTACCAGATGTGGGATTGGTATTTTGTCCACCACTGTTTTGATTCATATTCTGCATCATTTGGTTTGCCATATTCATACCCATCATCATACCAGCCATATCGGAGGCAGCCCCGCCACCTTTTACTTTACCGGAAGCAATGCCTTCGGTCATGGCTATCTGTTGGTAAGTTCCTAAATCTCCTACCATGCTGTGGGAAGCATTTTTATTAATCATAGCCTGAATTTCTTCTGGATAATTAAAGCTCATAATATTAAAATTAGTTATGGATAAGCCACTGTCAAAGAGTTGCATGTCAAGATCATCTTGAAGACCCTTTGCAATATCGAAGGAATTGGCCTGAAGGTTAAACATATCTTTTCCTTCCTTACTAATCCACTTCATTAAAAGCTGATCTAATACAGTCATAATGCGGAGTCTTACATCTTCTACAGTGTAGCTTTGTCTAACTCCGGCAATATTATCAATAAGCTTTACATAGTCTCTTACCTTAAATGTAACCGTACCATTGGCGCGGATAGGCATACCGCCGGGAAGTTGGGGTGTAGGAATATTAATTGCATTCTTGGTACCCCATTTCGCGATAAATTCCTTGGTGTTTACAAAGAGAACCTCAGCACGGATTCCACTATTAAAGCCGAATTTAAATCCTTTTAAGGTAGAAAGGAAGGGGATAATTTGCGATTCAATATCATAGTCACCTTCATCTTTAAAGATACCTTCTATTTTCCCGTTATAAAGAAATATTGCATCTTGCCCCGGTCTAATTATTAGTCGGCTTCCTTTCTTAATCTCGTTATTACTCCATTTGTAAAATATCATATCATCTCGAAATTCTTGCCATTCTACTACATTGGCAAATTGTCTTGAGAAAAATCCCATCTTGTTTACCTCCATTTTAAATATAGAAATTTGTGAATTACATTTATTTATTTAAAATCTTCCGCCTCCAGAGCTATGTGATCGACCACCAGAGGAAACACCGCCTCGATAACCACCGGAATTGAAACCGCCTGTACTAGAGTTGTTATCCTTAGGCCGTCTTACGCGGGTTACTCTAGTATGCAGATATTGATCTCTTCGCCCAATTAGTCCGGAACGGCTTTGGTCCATATAAGTATGGCTTCCTGCAGTCATCCTTCCACTGGAATGGTAAGACATAATTAAAACAACAATAACACCAACAGCAAGGGAGATAATCAGCTGGAACCACCAACTGGTAAACATATCTTCTGTTTCGTTGGTAACTTTATTGTAAGTATCATAATAGATATCACCAGGCTTGGGTGAGCTGACACTATAATCATGGTCCCAGTTAAGTTCAGTATCATCCTTCATATAAGCAGCAGATGTTTTAATATAGATTTCGAAAGCTTTGGCATAATTGCCATTTGCCATGGGCTTAGACATTTCCTCGGCAATGCTATCAAGCCTTCTTGAATGAAGATAGCTCTCAGCTAGTCCATAGCCTTGCATCCATATAAAACGCTCCTGCATATCTATAAGAAGCAATATACGATCCGCTTCCGGTAGAGTGTCATTAAAATCCTCCAGATATTTCTCAGGTTCCTTTGCATTTGGATCGTCATGAGTTAGGATAAGAATTTCTATACCGGCTTCTTCTCCATAAGTAATACACATTTCTTCAAGTTTCTTGATTTCTTCTGTGGATAAAAGACCTGCCAAATCATATACATGTGGAATTTCCTCTGGATTTTCACTTGCATATGTAGTAACCGTATGCCCATGTACGGCAAGGATTATCAGGCTAATAAGAAGTATTAGGGGGAGGAACTTTCTGGTGGTTGCCAGTGCTAGAAGTTGAACTTTTATTTGTTTCATCTTAATATACCTCCCAGAATTAATGTTAAAATTCGTAATAGGATGAAAGTACCTGCTGATATTCCACTAAACCAGGCAGCGATTTTGCCTGCACTTAATGGTGGTTTTCCAACAATTTTACCAGTTTGCCCGTTCATAGCAAAGTTATGCTCTGCTTTTTGGTAGTCATAGCAAACCATCCAAACAGGAAGCAATGTATAGTCAGCATGTTTCTGACGCAATTTGATATCCTTACGTTGATAGGATACGCTAGAGTATCCAACGATGGTAGATCGTAAATAAGAATCCACATAGGAAGCAACCCGATTTTTTACTCTGGGTAGTAATTGAGTAGCATCATAATCATATTTTTCTGCAATATAGCCAACCAGATAAGGAATTTTAAAATCTTTCAAATGAGCATAGTCATAGGGTTCTAACTTATCCATTAGAGTATCATCCATTTTCTTAGACGCATCACAGGGAATGCGCTGATAATTTAGATCTACTTTACGATAAACAGCATAGTATTTTGTCTCGGTATAAATCCAATCCCCTCTTGTATAGGTTCTTACACGGGTACATATGGCATCGACTTCACCACGTCCGTTGATATCATAGAGCCAGAATGGGACATAAAGGCCTGTAATGCTTTTGATACGATTGGCAGTCATAAAATCTTTAGGAGTAAGTAGACCTTTACGACACCATTTTATAAAAGCCTC
>JAAYSQ010000269.1 GCA_012523925.1 Clostridiales bacterium | reverse complement strand
TATCAGTATCTAATGATGCATCCATCATTCAAACTCCTCAAATATATCATCTATATCTAATAATTCTTCCTTCTTTTCCTCTTTTCTGAAAATATCAGCATCAATTCCAATAAGAGCAAGGGTCTTTTGTAGGCTGGAAAAAGGGATATATCCATTATCGTAATTACTAATCACATATTCATAATATCTTGATGGAACCTTTATAATATCTGATGGTTTTAATAATTTTTCATCTGCTTCAAGCATCCTAAATAAAGATTTTGAAGTTATACAGTTCCTTTTATTAAATAGTTCATTTTTATGATTAAAGTTTATAAGTCCTAAATCATAAAACCTCTTAACAACCGCTGCATAACTAACTTGAAACTCCAACTGTATTCTAACAATGTCTAATGCATTAATATCTTTATATTTTTTCTTTAAAATATATTTTGTAAATTTAATCATCTGTTCTTCAGGCATCAATAGACAATTGGCAAAATAAAAGGCCCTTTTTTCTGCAATATCCTCTGTATCTTCATCAATATCAATATCTATCTTCACATTATGATTTTCATCTTCAAAGTCAAATATTATATGACCCAATTCATGCGCTATTGTAAAAATTTCTCTTGATAATATCTCTGATGAATTAGATACTATTATTTTCCGACCTTCAAAAATAGTAGAGAAGCCTAACAGTTCATCTTTTCCAAAAGGGTATCTAATTAGATCAATACCTCTTTGATCGATCATACTAAAAATATCCTTAATGCCGTAAGTTTGGATATTATGTTCTTGTCTTACTTTTAAAGCCCTATCTTCAATATCTGTTTTATCAATCCACATATCCATCACGCATCCTCATCTGAAAATATAATTTTTCATGGGCATTAAATGTCTTTAATATTTCTTCAATTCTGGCAACACAATCCACTACATTTCTACTAGCTGATTTTTCTCTAAAGAAAGTAATAAGTTCTTTTTTTTCTTCCTCTGCACTTGTTATTTCAGATGTTGGCACTCCAAGATAGTTTGCTATTTTTTTAATCATGACATATGATATATCAACTTGACCATTCTCAATACGAGAATATCTTTGTCTTGTTGTTTCTAAAACATCAGCCATTTGTTCTTGGCTAACCTTACGAATAGTACGTAATTCTTTAATCCTACTACCTAAAGCATAGCTCATATTATCACTCCTCGTTATCATTGTATAACATTATATTCACAATGTCAATTTTATGTTACAATAGCGTTACATTTATTTTTGTCTTATTATTTAAAAATATACCATATCATATTATTTATATTATCTTAGGATTACGTAAAAAGTATCAACATCCGACATAGGATAATATTTTAAAATACAAATAAATAACCCACCAAGAGCTTTATTATATAAAGCTACTCAGTGGGTTAAAATTTTAAATTTATTAAATTATAACGTCTCTATAGATTAGGTTCCTCTAAACTTCATGCATCCAAACTCGCATCTGCGTCAATCCGCGATTCCCCCAGGCATAATAAGGAATTGCCGTTAGCATTTCTTCTTTGTGAGAAAACTCTCCCTCAAAATATAAACTGTCATTAGCATAAATTCGGCTTCCCTTTACCTTAAGAGGCACAATACCGCTTAGTAGTTCTGGATCATAATCACCGATGATAATATCCTCATCTTTTCTTACACGAAGTTCCTGAATATTATCACCATTATCAATTCCTTCAAAACAATATACAATCGGTCCACGCATTAAGGCTACGCAACCTATATTGCTTCTAACCAAGGTATTGGTGTACATCCTTCGAACAGGCATGTCAAATAGCAGTTGAACACTATCTCCATCTTGCCACTCTCTATTGATATAGCAATAACCATCTCGGATATCCAGCTTATCTGTATATTCCGTACCATTTAGTAGAATCTTAAATTCTTTCGCATAAGAGGGAATACGAATTGCCAAAGCAAATTCTGACTTAGCTCCAGTAGGATTAATGGTATAGGTCATATTACCTTCCCACGGAAACTTGGAATCCAGTGTAATAGTTGCCAGATCCAATTTGGAAGTACCTCCAATAAAGAGGTGGGAGTATACAGTATCCAAGCTTTCAGACCATATATATTGGCCAAGTGAGGTCAGCAATCTTGCCACATTCGGTGGGCAGCAGGCACACTCATACCAGCCCGGACGTTCTGGAAGCACATGCTTATATCCAAATAACTTGCCAGAGATTTCTGGGTTAACCTCCAGAGGATTCACATAGAAAAATCTCTTACCATCTAACTGCATGCCACTTAGTACCCCATTATATAATGCAAGCTCCATAACATCAGCATATGAACTAGATGGATGAATATCAAGCATTTTCTTTGCAAAGAATATCAGCCCGACACTTGCACAGGTTTCCGCATATACAGAGTCATTGGGAAGATCATAATCTATGGTAAATGCTTCTCCCTCAAAGTTAGAGCCAATACCACCTGTGATATACATCCTTTTGTTAACAATATTATCCCATATCGCCTTACAAGCTTCGATTAATTCCTTGTCACCATTAACAGATGCAATATCCGCCATGGCAGTATACATATATACAGCTCTTACACTATGTCCTTCTGCTGTTTTCTGCTCCCTAACTGGTGCATAGCTTTGATTATATTTTGTATTATGAGGATCCATAATATCATGCTTCCAACCACGGTTTTCATCTTCACGGAGGAAATAGCTGGGATCCTTTCCTCTTTCATCGATAAAATGCTTTGCTAGCTTGAAAAACTTCTCTTTCCCCGTAGCATGATACATTCTCATAAGTCCGATTTCTATTTCCTGATGTCCTGGGATCCCTTCCCTTTCTTCTGTAACAAAATGCTTCTCTATATGATCAGACATCCGCTCCATTACATTGAGTAATTTATCTTTACCCGTTACTTGATAATATGCTACCGCTGCTTCCATCATGTGGCCAGCGCAATATAATTCATGACATGCATGCAGATTGGTCCATCTTTTATCAGGCTCTTTGATTGTAAAATATGTATTGAGATAACCATCAGGTTGCTGAGCTTTCTCGATAATATCAATGATCTCATCAGCTCTGTTTTCCAAATCCGCATCTGGCTTGATGCTTAATGAATAAGCAACTGCTTCTAACCACTTGGCAACATCGCTATCCTGAAATACCATACCATAGAATTCACCTTCTTCGAGGCCAGCAGCAATTCGAAAATTAGCAAATGCATGACTTTTCTCTACACCCTCAACCTTATCATCCAGAATACGTTCTTGATAAGGAATTACGGTATCTGTAATAAGGGTTTGCCTGTCAGACCAAAATTCATCGACAATTTTAACTTGGCTTAATTCTATTTCCTTTAATACTTCCTTATTCATAATGAATTCCTTTTCTCCTTTTATATTTTTTCAAATACAGGCATTGTATCCAGCGTTAATTCTACCTTCACTGTGGCGCCTCCGTCATATACAGAACCGCTCTCTATCTCCTTCCACTTACAGCCCTTTGGCAGATATACTTCACGTTCCTTTGCACCAGCATAAAGAACCGGTGCCACTAGGTAGCGATCGCCGTACATATACTGGTCGGATAGATCCCAACACTTTTCATCCTCTGGAAACTGATAGAACATGGTTCGCATTATAGGACTACCAATTTCATGGGCTTCCTTCATCAGCTCTCTTGTATAGTCCCGGAGTTTTTCCCTAATGTTCATATATTTGACGCAGATATCATATACCCGCTCTCCATAACTCCAAACTTCATTATCCGCACCAGAGCGACAGCTTGCTCCGCCACTTGTTCCATACTGAGGCTGTCTAGGTTCCCGGTCGCCATGAAGACGCATAACTGGGCAAAATGTTCCCCATTGAAACCACCTAACAAAGAGTTCTCTAAAGTTCTCATCATTGGGATCTCCGCCATGAAAACCACCGATATCCGTAGTCCACCAGGGAATTCCGGCTATACCCATATGAAGTCCTGCAACCAACTGATTACGCATACTTTCAAAACTGGAAGCAATATCTCCTGACCATACCAGTGAACCATACTTTTGACTTCCTGCCCATGCACAGCGAACAAGATTTACGACATCTTCTTGCCCTTCCCTCTGCATACCTTCATAGAAACCTTTTGCATATTCCCTTGGATATAGATTACCTATACGTAGGTTGCTTCCAAGGTAATAGCGATAATTATCAAAATCATATACAGAGTATTCAGGTTCTGCCTCATCCAGCCAAAAAATCCGAATTCCTTTATCATAATAATGTTTCTTCACTTTATTCCAGACATACTCTCTTGCTTCGGGATTGGTGGCATCATAATGAATAGTTGCACCCTGGAAATCGAGTCCAACACGGTGTCCTCTTTCCGTTCGAATCAGATACCCTTTTTCCAGCATTTCCTCATAGTTCTCACATGTCTTATCAACAGTAGGCCAGATGGATACCATAAGTTCAATACCCATTTCTTTTAATTCCTTAACCATGGCCTCAGGATCAGGCCAGTAGACAGGGTCAAACTTCCATTCCCCTTGCTTTGGCCAGTGGAAGAAGTCAACAACAATAACATCTATCGGAAGGCCTCTTAGTTTATATTCGCGAGCAACTTCTAAAAGCTCTTCCTGTGTCTGATATCTTAATTTGCACTGCCAGAAACCAAGTCCGTATTCCGGCATCATAGGAACAGTACCGGTAACTTTAGCATAAGCCTCCACAATTTTAGCAGGCGTATCATCAGCCACAATCCAACAGTCAAGAGCCTGCGTGGAATAAGCCTCATAGCTCATAATATTCTTACCAAATACCGCCCTTCCCACACTGGGATTATTCCATAGAAGACCATAGCCCAAGGAGGATAGGGCAAAGGGTACACTAGCTTGAGAATTTCTATGAGCTAATTCTAGATCCATGCCCTTTAAATCTAGATAAGGCTGTTGATACTGCCCCATACCATATATTTTTTCATCACTACATACAGATTCCAATCTCCAGGTAAGTTGATAATCCCCACCGATAATTGGTTTAAATTCTCTTGCTTCCACCTCGAGTGCGCTGCATTTAGGATCTAATACATCTCTTCTATTTCTACTATATTCTTCTAGTAAGAGCTCATCCTTTTGATTATAAATCTTTATTTTACCTAAACGTGATATAACCGCTTTAATTTTCCCGTTAATAATTGTTGCATAATCTTCATCTATTGTAATCTGCGCTTTGCCACTTTCCCTATGTAAAAGCGCCCAATTTTCTCTAGGCATACTACAATTCTTGGTAGCACGAATACGTAGAGCATTATCACCCCACGGTTCTACCCATAATTCTTCTGCATCATAACGAAATACCAGTTTGTCATTGTCTACTCTAAACATAGGCTAGCCCTCCAAACTTATTACTTAGCCCTTAACTGCTCCACTAGTCATACCACTAATAATATACTTCTGCATAAATATAAATATCAGTGCTACAGGAATAATGGTAACTACAGCAAAGGCGGTCAAATAGCTCCATTTTGTTCCATACTGCCCCATAAAGTTAAATATACCTGCAGTAATAGGTCTCTTTTCTTGATCAATAATAAATGTCATACCATAGGCCAAATCGCCCCAAGCGTATAGGAATGAGAAGATACCGCAAACCATAACACCAGGTTTTGCAATCGGAATAAGAACCCGGATAAATGCTGTGAATTTGTTACATCCATCAATATAAGCAGCTTCTTCTAACTCCCTTGGTATAGCTGCAAAATAATTCTTTAAGATTAAGACTGAAAATGGTATCCCTATGGTTGCATCTGCTAAAATAGTCGCCCAAAAGGTATTATACAAATTCATATTCTTAAACATAATAAATAATGGAGTCAACAGTACAGATACTGGCAACATCTGCGTAACCAAGAAGCCAAGAACAATGGCTCTTTTTCCTTTGAAATTGTACTTTGCTATACCATAGGAAGCAGGAACTGCTAATATAATTGCAATAATCATGGATCCCAAAGAAATAACCAAACTATTCCCAAAGGAATGAAACATATTAAAATCTCCACTCTCTAATTGCACCATATAGGATTTCAAATTCAATTCCTCTGGCCAAAAGGTAGGTGGTATCTGAAAGATTTCCTTTTCTGTCTTCAATGAAGTAGCAAAAATCCAATATAGAGGAAATAACAAAATGCAAAGAATCACTACGGAAACAATGCTGTATATAATATTTTTTCGCTTAGATAGATGACCGTTTAATCCCATTATGCTTCCTCCTCTATGTACACATATTTTAGATAAACTAAACTTACAAAGAATAGAATGACAAACAATATGTTTGCAACCGCAGCACCCTTGCTGTATCTAAACATATCAAAGGATAATTTGTAAGAATAGGTTGATAATACTTGTGTTGAATTAACTGGTCCGCCAGTTGTCATTACATAAATCAAATCGTAAACCTTAAAGGTATAAATAAATCCTAAGATAAGTACAGATTCAATCGTAGGCTTTAGTAAGGGTAATGTTATTTTCCTAAATGTCTGAAACTTGTTTGCCCCATCGATTGATGCACTTTCATATA
>JAAYSQ010000044.1 GCA_012523925.1 Clostridiales bacterium | reverse complement strand
TCAAGCGGGGCTTATTAAAGTGCCTCTAATTCAAGAACTGTCATTCACAAACCTCTTAAAATACGGCAGATTGGCACTTTGGTAGAACTTATTCATTTTTAAGTTGCAATTTACGGAAACTCAAGAAACTTATTATTCTATTAGAAACAACTTTTAATTCCCATGCTCTACAAATGATTATTTTAGTAATCATTATGGTGTATACCACTATACATCATATCATTATAATGTACATTCTCTAGTATTCGCTTAAATTCGCTTCCCTTAGTATTATAGTAGATATCGTATCGATCCTCTCCTACTTCTTTCCCATAGACAATACCATAACTCCATCGCCCAATCCAGGTCACCTCATGTCCATCATCTACCAGCATAGGCTCACTTCCATGCAAACTATAATAAAGTTCCCCGCTCCCCTTATAGGTTCTGCTATCGTCCTTAAGAAAGAAAGCGATGTCACCATTGGCACTTAGACAAACATCCTTCACATTATCAGCAAGCATAATGGACTCTTCCTGACCATTTTTATAGTATAGTTGAGTTTTATCAATGTAGTATATATAGGAAAGATCATCAGAAGCCACAATATTGTCCGCACGGTTAATATAGGTTTGCGTATCATGTAGTTCACTCAGTAATGTAACCTTCTTTATCTTAAGATCCCTAGCACCAAACATAATCGTATCGTCTTTGTTGGAATGAACGGCAAAATAATGACCTGCATTGTCACCAATTTTTGTAGTTTCATACCCTTCTCCAATCCAGATAACTGAATTATCTTGAAAAACAAGCGCCTTATTTTCAAAAGCTCTAATTCCACTTCTGATACCTTCAAATCCATATGTGATACATCGATTGGGAAGTATTAATTCCCTTGGAAATGAGTCATATATTTTTATTTTATTGCAATTTTCACTCCAGAGATAGGTACTTTCATCATCCGAAAATAAGACTTCTGAGCAATCCAGGTTAAACATTAAATAACCCAAAGAGCCGGACAAATACAATGAATGCCCATCCTTTTTAAGGTAAAAGAAAAAATTATTATCTTTAATTTCATAATAAAAGATATGCTCTGCATTATTCGATAGAGCAAGCACCATTCGATTTTCACCAAGGAACTCCGGCTCTCCTCCATTACGGATTAGATAGGATTCACCATCTTCAAAATTAGTAAAATCCATATCTTTCTTTACTCGATAAACCAAACTTTTTCCATCTGGTGATAACTTAGGATTAATAAAGACCTTACCTTGATCGAGCACAACCTCTTTCTTATTCTTCGCGTCGTACCAATACAGACAATTATTAATGGTATCGGAGGAATTGAATGTACAATAGGCAAGATAGTTACCATCATCAGAAAAATTAATTCCATTTATATTATCGCGTAACTTAATTAATTCCTTTGCATTCACATAATAGAAATGATTAGCATACTGATTATACAGTATAGCAGCGGTTCCATCCTGCGTATACAAAACATGCGAAGCCTCATCGATATCAAAAAGTTTATCCCCCTTAGTATTGAAAATTATTGTCCTATTATTACGTCTATCAATAAATACTTCTAACGCATCCTCTGTAATATATTGAAATGCCTCAGTATCTCTATGGACATTCCAATACAAAATTGAAACTGCTATGATAATAATAACCACCGATAGGATACCAATAAATAAGGATTTACAATTTAGGCTATGAACTTTTACCGGACGATAATCTTGCTTTTGATTGCCATACGGTGTTTTTGGCATTGGCACCTCTTCCCCATCTTCCGGATAAACCGCTTCCTTTTCCTGCAAGTCAATTACTTTAGGGCCAATGTAATGTGTGTCCGGCCGTGAAAAACCGATATTTTCTTCCTTATTATCTATGGGATAACCGCAGTAGATACAGAATTTCCTGCCATCTTCATTCTCTCTATCGCAATGCATACAAATCATGCTAACCTCCAGTAGAACATATAAACAATGATTGATTTATTTAATCTGCTTATCCTGGATAGTATAACACAATGGGATTTCTTGTCAATAAATTATGCAGAAAACAAAGAGGCTGTCGCACTAATGATAAGCCCCTGTCTTCTTGACAAAGGGCTTATCATTATTTGTGCAGCGCCTCTTCTTGTTAATGATGTTTATCACGTCAAATCCTAAAAGAATAGCATATGATTTTTAATCCATAAGTAGACCGTTTGTCGCCATTGGTACTTAGGCCCGGGCAGATAGATATCGAAAAATATGTGTCGGCCCGGGCCTTATGTACCACTATGAGCGACAACCGAGCGAGAGCGTGTCTACGTTGGATAAAAATCATATGCTATTTTCAAAAACTTATAATGTGATAAACATTGTGGTTTTACGAAGGCGCTGATACTTGTTATTGTTGCGACAGCCCCGTATTATTACTGTAAATGATATTTTCTATTCGATCGTTGTAATATCTGAACCAAACCATTTGGTTGCAATAGTCTCAATCGTTCCATCAGCTTTAAGTTCCTTCAATGCATTATTAATTGCATCGCATAAAGCCTCTTCGCCCTTACGGAAGCCAATGGCGTATTCCTCTGCTACTAAGGATTCATCTAATACTGCAAAATCTTTACCTGCATCATTAATCATATAATTTGCAACAACTGAATCCATAAGCACGGCATCGGAATTGCCTGTCTCAAGGTCCATTAAAGCAGTTATATATGAAGCAAACTCATTAACATCATCAATCGTATCTTTGAATGCTTTATTAGCCTCACTATCTAGGGCCTCTTGCGCAGAAGAACCACTCTGAACAGCAAGTTTTTTACCTGCCATTTCCGCCATTGAAGTAATGCCACTATCCTTTGTAACAACAAGAGAGATACTATTCTCCATATAAGGAGCACTCATAGTTAAATTTGCAAGACGTTCTTCTGTAACAGAAAATCCATTCCAAATTGCATCAATATTCTTGGTAGCCAGTTCCTGTTCTTTTGCTGACCATTCGATTGGTTGTAGCTCCATTTCCACACCAAGCTTTTCACTGACCGCTTTCGCCAAATCAATATCAAAACCTACGATATTATTGGCATCATCACGAAATCCCATTGGTGGGAAGGTATCATCTAGACCTACAATAAATGTACCTTTATCTAAAATATACTGAAGAGAATCATCTTCCGCTATTGTATCTACCTCATTCTGATTACCTGTTGCTACATCCCCCGTTTCACTCGCAGCTTGCTCTTTGGTATTCTTTGTACCACATGCTGTTAAGCTAAATGCCATTCCTAATGTTAATAGTAAAGTTAAAAATCTCTTTCTCATAATTGTCCTCATTTCTGCGCAGCTTTTTTATACATATAGAGCTTGTGATGCTGCGCAGTCACAAACTCTGTAAGTGAAAGAATTATCCTTTCACTTTATTGCATTTTATCATTACATTTTATCGTATTAGCACTTTACCATGCTACCACAACAGAATATTAGCACAGAATAATTATAATTGCAATACCTTTTTTTATTAATCAGACAGTTAGTTGTATTTTGAACTAAACTAATTTATAATAGTAATAAATGTCACTACCTAAAACTATAAATAACGGAGGGTAAACAAATGCATTATAGGAAATTTGGAAATACCGGTATAGAAATATCCGGTTTAGGCTTTGGCGCAATGCGCTTACCTACCATACAAAAAGGAGAAAAAAATGTAATCGATGAAGAAAAATCCATAGCCATGATTCGTCACGCCATCGATAATGGTGTGAATTACGTGGATACCGCTTACCCTTATCATGATGAACAAAGTGAAATCTTAGTTGGGAAAGCGCTAAAGGATGGATACCGCGAGAAAACTTACCTGGCGACGAAAAGCCCCGTGTGGAAAATACAGAAAGAAGAAGATTTTGAGCTACTACTTGATGAACAATTAGAGAAACTTCAGGTAGACTATATCGATTTCTATCTCCTGCATGCCCTTAGCAAAGAACGATTTGAAAACACTGTTTTAAAATATAATCTTATAGAACAAATGGAGAAAGTAAGAGAAAAAGGCAAAATCAAATACATAGGCTTCTCCTTCCATGATGATGCAGATGCATTCAAACAAATTATTGATAGTTATGACCATTGGGATTTCTGCCAGATTCAGTTCAACTATGTAGATACAGACCAGCAAGCTACTGTGAAAGGGTTAGAATACGCAGCAAGCAAGGGAATACCTGTGATTATCATGGAGCCTCTTCGCGGTGGCAAATTAGCAAATCCGCCAAAGAATGTTGCTGCTGCTTTGGACCCCAAGAAATCCCCAGTAGAATGGGCACTGGATTTCGTATGGGACAGACCAGAGGTGACACTGCTTCTTAGTGGTATGAGTACACCTGAACAGTTAGAGGAGAACTTACTCTTTGCAGATCGCGCCTCCATAGGAATGCTAACTGAGGAAGATAAAGAAATGTTTGCAAATGCTAAGAAAGTCTTTGATACCATGGCTATGGTAGGCTGTACAAAATGCAGATATTGCTTGCCATGTCCAAGTGGCTTACCTATTCCAGATATCTTTGAGGCTTACAATCAGACCGCATCAAACGGAATGGAAGATGCTAAGAAATTATATAATTCATTTGAAATAAACGCTGCAAGCTGCGTTCAATGCAGAGCCTGCGAAGAAGAATGCCCACAGCATATTGAAATCAGTCAAGTCATGCAGGATGTGGACGCTATCTTTGCATAAGACTAATGGCATATCGTAAGAGAATTAACACATAGAGAATAAACATAAAGAATTAACACATTTTCATCTAAAAGCTATAGCTATACTGTAATGGTATGGTTATAGCTTTTTGTTTTGTATAAAGTCATTCGTACTATAACGAACAAATCCATAAGGTTATTATATTTTATTTACCATATTTTACATCCAAATCTCTTGTCAAATAACATTATAAATGTTTGAATATTATCGAAAGTTATAATATACTACTTATTAGCTATTATGGAAATTTATACATTAAAGAGACATCAAAGGAGACAAGATTATGAACAACTTAGTAAAAAAACCACCACTAAAGAGAATACGTGAGCATTTACATAGTATTCGAACTAAAATTATCATAATGCTTATTCTTATTAGCATTATACCCGTATTATTTATTGGCATTATATTCGCCCTACAATCCGAAAACATCCTAAAAAGGAAGTTAGAAGCTACTAGTACGCAAACGATTCAAGAAGTCGGAAGAGGCCTTGACAATTATTTTGGTGCCATGTCAAATATGGTTAATATTTTATCTAAAGACTCTAATATCATAGCTGCAGATACTCCCGAATCTTTTGAATTCGCCAAAGGACTAATCGCCAATGTATATGACACTGACGACGCTGTTCTCAATGTTTTTGTAGGTACTGATAAGGGTCTATTTTATATGCATCCTGAAGTAGAACTTACCGACTTTGACCATAAGTCAAGACAATGGTATAAGAATAGCATCGCCCAGCCAGGAAAAGTGATATTTTCTAATCCATATGAAGATTTTGGCACCGGTGATACGGTAATCAGTCTAACAAGTGCAATTGTCGATAAGGATAAGGTTATCGGTGTAGCTGGTGTGGATATAAGTCTTGATACGCTAGCGGATCAACTTAAAGATATAGTAGTTGGCGATACTGGTTATATCTATATCGCCGATCAAAATGGCGCCATCATCACTCATCCAAAGTTAGACTATATCGGTGATAACGTGGGTAAATTGAATTCCTCCTGGTCTGAAATAAGCAGGAATAAGGAAGGATTTACTGCATATGAACATGAAGGTGAGAAACTTTTTGGATCCTATATGACAAGTGACTTAACCAATTGGAAAATCATTGCGGCAATGAATCTCACCGAATTAACGAAGGATATGAGCACTGTTAAAAACACCCTTGTATTGCTAACAATTCTTATTGTCATTATTGCAATCATTGCTTCTGCCCTATTTACCAGACCAATCTATAACAATATGAAGGCATTGGTAGATGGATTTAACAAGGTGGATACCGGAGATTTAACCGCGAAAGTTACTATAAAATCAAAGGACGAGTTTAGTATGCTTGCAGATCAATTTAATGAAATGGTTGAAAACATGTCCCGTATCATAAAAAATGTTGGCATTTCCTCAACCAATGTATTGGATTCCGCTATTGAACTTGCAAATATGGCAGAGGAAACAAATGCATCAACAATCGAAGTTTCCCGCGCTGTTGAGGAAGTAGCCCATGGTGCAGCGGAACAAGCAGAGTATTCTGCAGAAGGTGCCTCAAGCGTAACTGACCTATCCGAGAGATTAAACCAGATAGAGGATGAGACAAATAGCATCGAATTGCTTACACAAGATACCAATCAACTTATTAGCCAAGGATTAGGACGTGTCAAAGAACTTATTCAAAAATCCAATTATACCGAAGCATCCACTGAACAGGTATCTGGATTTGTTCTAGAAATGAGCCAAAGCATGGAAAGAATTACCGCCATTTCCAATACAATTGATATGATAACCGAGCAGACTAATCTCCTCTCCCTAAATGCTTCCATAGAAGCTGCACGAAGTGGAGAAGCCGGCAGAGGTTTTGCCGTTGTTGCCAATGAGATACGAAAGCTTGCAGAGCAATCTAAAGCTTCCACTGTAGAGATTAATGATACTATAGAGGAAATTCAGCAAAAGACAGATTTATCCGTAAAAGCCATGAATCAAACTAAGGATACTGTCAAAGAACAGGCGGCTGTGGTAGATCAGACACAAAAGGTATTCCAAGAAATCATGAATGCAGTAAGCAATCTGACTACCAGTGTAGCGGAAATCAAAAATTATGCACAAGATATTGCGCAGAAGAAAGATCATATCGTAGAGCAGATAGAAAATGTCTCTGCTGTATCGGAAGAGACCGCCTCTGCATCAGAAGAAGTAACTGCTTCCACTGAACAGATTGCTGCTACCATGGATGAGATATCAAAGTATGCAACCAACCTTAATAACTTAGCAGAAGAATTAAAAGGTAAAGTAAATCAATTTAAGACTATGGACTAAGAAGTAAGTAAAGGCGCTGTCGCATTAATTTGTGCGGCGCTTTTCTTGTTGGTAATGTTTATCACATAATAGGTTTTTGAAAATAGCTTACGATTTTATCCAAGGTAATTTTTTAATATTTTTTTAATATAAATATTAAGATTATGAACTAAAGAACCGATAATTGTTATACAACTTAATATTCTATTATATTATCTAATTTATATAATACACAAATTACTATTTTATTTCTAAGTATAACATGGTATAATTTTGTAAAATAAAGTTGATTCCAAAGGAACATTGTCAACACTCCATCGAAAGGAGATTTGCAATGAGGAAATATCTTTTAACTGTTAAAAAAACATCCTATTTCCTTGCTTTAGCCTACCTATTATCCATAATGGTAGCTTTCATCGTATATTTTACTGGAGGAACCCACAATTCTGTTGTTAACTTTATGGGAATCCCCATTATCATAGCTTCCTCCACCAATAGCAAAAGCAAAGGCCTCATACATGCGTGCATCACTGGATTAATGGTCGGTCCGGTTATGCCTCTACTTACGAGCCTTTCGACACCTCAGGAACCAATTAACTGGATTGTAAGGTGTTGCTATTTCGTAATACTTTCTCTAGTCACTGCATTTTTCTCCAACTACTACAAACAAATATACGCAAAGTATCACCAAACTGAAAAAGAAATATCCGAGGCACATCTTGCTACCATCTATGCCCTAACAAAACTATCTGAGTCAAGAGATGACGAAACAGGTATGCACATTGAAAGAGTATCTGAGTTATGTAAAATCTTAACTGAGAAACTAAGACAAAACTCAAAGTATTCAGACTATATCACTGATACCTACATTGATAACATTTCAAAAGCAAGTGCCCTACATGACATCGGTAAAGTCGGAATACCAGACAATATACTCTTGAAACCAGGAAAGTTAACGCCGGATGAATTCGATATAATAAAAAAACATCCATCAATTGGTTCAAGCATCTTAGCTGAAATCCAGAAGAAATATCCTAATAATAAATTCCTATCCCTAGGATATAATATCGTTCATTATCACCATGAAAGATGGGATGGTTCCGGTTATCCTACCGGTAAATGCAAGGATAACATTCCCTTATCCGCAAGAATTATGGCACTGGTTGATGTATACGATGCCCTTCGTTCAAATAGAGTTTACAAGGAAGCATACTGCCATGAGAAATGTATTGATATCATTAAGCAAGGTAGAGGCAGTCATTTCGATCCAGACATAGTCGATGTCTTCCTAGAGAATGAAATATTATTCCGAGAAACCTTTGATCGAATTACAGGAAGTGCGCATGAATGTTAACTAGTAAGAAATAATTATCTATCACAACCATTGCAGAATATTCTTTTCAAAACAAGTTTAATATATGGCAATTTAAATGGCTCCAAATCATATTATTATACATGATTTGGAGCCTTTATTAACTAGCAAAAGCTTTCCACAAAACGTTCAAAGGCTGCTCTTCCATCCTTATTCCTCTTATAGACACCAGCATCCTCCAATACTTTAAGGAATACTAATCCAATCTCCTTCTTGAGGATATCATCAATGTTATTTTCATTGATATCTGTATACTCTGGACTAAATCTCTTAACCCAATCCGCATGCTTTGCTATCATATCATTGGAACTAACATCCTTACCAGCTAGGATATATTCCTTCAGCATTTCCATTTCCTCTTTCAATCTTGCTGGCAATACCGCAAGACCCATAACTTCAATTAGCCCGATATTTTCCTTCTTAATATGGTGTAATTCTTCATGTGGATGATACAAGCCAAGAGGATGCTCCTTTGTTGTCAGATTATTTCTTAATACCAGGTCTAGTTCATAGTTTTCGCCAACTTTGCGTGCAATCGGTGTGATGGTATTATGTGGTTCACATTGCTTCAACTCCTCAGCTGAGCAATTGGAAACTTC
>JAAYSQ010000043.1 GCA_012523925.1 Clostridiales bacterium | reverse complement strand
TTTCTTAACACAAACTTTACAAAACTACACATAAACAAGCATTTAGCCTGCCTGTATTTTTCGGTAAGACTCTTTTAATTATACTATGTTCTATCTAATTCTATTAAAATGTATTAAAAGCTATCTCATCCGATATTAATTAGGATTTTAATTAATTTTAATGATATTCAAGCCATTTCGCCCGGTTGCCACAAACAGAAGTCCGTCTTTTACATACACATAGTTTGCCGATTCTGCCAGTTTAAAAGATCCCACGACATTAAAATTATCTTTTTCAAGTACAATTACTCCGTCTGCTCCATTTGCCAAGAAAACAAAGCAATCATTTACAGCAACACCATTTGTAAGACCATTTTCTTTAAAAACTTTAGGACTTTCAGCTGCAATACGATACGTATTTGGTTTGAATTCATCTATCAGTTTTCCTGTAGCTAATTCTATTTTGGCCAGACCACGGTCACTTAGAGCTAGATAAACATAGTTGTCATCGATAGCCATGGTATTCTTTCCTGTATTTATTTTTTGGATAAGGGTGCTATATCTATACTCTTTAACATTGCTCCCGTCAATATTCGATATTCGTAAATAAGCTCCGCCTTCTTCTATAGCTAAAAATGCTTGAACCCGATTGTTATGAACAGTGTATTTACTTCTTGCTCCATCAGCATATAAAGTTTCGGATACATCATAATTTATGCTACTAGGATCCAATTTAAAAAATCCGCCATTAGCTCCTCCCGAAACCAACCATAACATATTATTGTAGATAAATGAATTCTTAGCAGCAACCCCCGGTATTTTATGTGTCTGGAAATAAGATAAATCGCCGGTAATGAATGTTCCATCTGACAACTTAGTTTCTACCAAACGTGCCCCATCCTTATCTCCACCGACAGCATATAATTTATCGCTTGCGATATCTATTCCGTTAAACTCAACCTTGTTGAAGATAGCTTCACTTATTAGAGATGGAGCTGTGTGATTCTGGATATCAAAAATTCTCAATGCACCGTTTGGTGTATTGTCATAGAATTCATCATTTGTATGATAAGACACATAAGCTCGCCCATTAAGAATACGCACATCCGTTGCACTCAAGTTTATATTATCACCTACCATTGGACTGGAAACTGTAGCAGCCAAGGTAAATTGAAGTGCACTTCCGTCACATGGGCGAATGCCTCGTTCAGGACGGCAATTTTTAGCCGCGATGTATGTATTTGCATTAACTGAAACTTGCTTGTCAATCTTCGATTCTGCAATCTCCTTATCAGTATTAATATCAATTTTACCTACAAATGCCGGAGTAGCATTCATATTTCCAATAGTAACGTTATTGTCGATGTCGATGCGAGCAAAGTACTGACTTTCATTCTTGATTTTACCATCTACACTAATCGTTCCTCCTGTTATATTTGTGAGTGACCCAGCGGCTAGATTGAGAGCACCTGAACCGTTAATATGGAACCCTTCTTCAAAATTAATGTAGGCATTATTATTTACTGTTTGATTTATTTGAGTATATCCTTCAAAAGTTAATCCGCAAAAATTATTTATTTCAGAAGAACCATTTATATTAGTTGTTCCTTTGAATGTTAATTCGCTGTAATTGTTAATCTTTCCGTTGACAGAGCCTGAAGAATAGACAACAGAACCATAATTATTGAGAGTAGATTTAGTATTTAAATGAATATTAGAAGCATTTGCACCAGGAGCAACTTCTACTATCCCTCCATCAGGCACATTAACCTGAGCACCATTGTAGGTACCCAGTATAATCAGCTTTCCACTTGCATTAAAATTTATACTTCCGGAAAATGTTTCCCTCTCCGGAATATAAAAAACTTTGTTATCCTTGATCTCAACCACACCATTACCTGTCAGTTTTGTAGCTCCTGTCAAATCCGGAGTTTGATAACTGCTTGTTACAGACAATGATCTTGTCAATGCCATTGCTCTTCCTTCAACTAAGCGATCGAATGATAATCTTGAGTTCTTCAGGGCAATATTACCATTTAACAGAGATTTTCCATAAGTTAGCGTCATGTCCTCATTACTAATTGTTCCTGACAGATCATCAGCTTTGAAGTTGGTGTCTGTGTCATCAGAACAACTAATAGCCAGCAAGCAAATAATGCTCAGAAGACTTAAATTTCGTTTAATTTTCTTCATTTTTCGTTTAATTTTCTTCATTTTTGTTTTTAATTATTTTACACGTTCATTCATTTCCTATTTTAATAGCATATTTTTTATGCTCCAAACTCTTTTGCTTTACTGGATGTTTTAATCGGATTCCATGCATCCTTGTAAGAATCATAAAAGAAAAATTCATCGATATATCCTATTGTTCTTACAATACGCATATAGTATCCCATGTAGATGGGATATAATGGAATGTAAATTATCTTCTTGAATACCTGACCCTTATCATCACAAATAGCTAAGCAGTAAGAATATTGGATGATCGAGAGGATCAGATAAATAGAGTATTTGAAAGGGAACCAAATCAGAAGAAATGTAGGTTCCATAACCAGAATCTGTATCATATAAAATACCCATAGAAAGTCAAGGATCAGCCCAAAAAGGATATTTTCGAAGAAAGACATGAAATTAGAGAACCTGAAATTCATATTCGGAATCCAGATATCCCGATGCTTTCTCAGACGGAATCGGACAAGAGACCTGGACCAACGCAAGCGTTGTTTAGTTAATTTCTTCCATGTCACAGGAACATGAGTATGACATATTGCTTCTTCCTCAAATATAATACGATGATTTATTTTCCTTATTTTCACTGTAATATCTCCATCCAAACCAGGACCAACATCCCAACCGCCAACTCTGTCTAAAATAGCCTTGGGAAATGCTCCGAAAGCACCCGAAACTATTTTGTATATTCGCAAATAGGATAGTACAATGCGGGAGACATTAATCGATTGCAGATATTCTAAATACTGCATGGTAGCAGCAAGTGAGTCCTCTTCGTTTCGAACCATCAGATTACCGCCAACCGCTCCAACATTTTCGTAACGATAGAATGGGATCAATATTTTTTCTATTGCATCATCTTTCAGCGATGAATCGGCATCCAGATGGATTACGTATTTTCCCTGTGCATACCTGAGTCCCATGTTGGCAGCCGAAGCTTTTCCGCCTCGTATTTCGCTTCTTATGAATAGATTTATATCTCCTCGCTGCTCAAAATTATGGCCAATATCTTTAGTATTGTCCGTAGAGCCATCGTCTACAACTATTAATTCAATGTTTTGATAAGTTTGCCTTTTTAGGGATTCTACCAATTTATACAGATGCTTCCCTTCATTATGCCCGGGAACTAATACTGTAACAAGAGGATATTCATTTTTCAATCGCTGTTCTGCTATTTTCCATTCTGCATAGGTCTCACGTCTCTTTTTTTTGCTTAATATCAGAGAGACCCCTTCGACGATTAAAAACCGAGGAATATCCAAAAGAAGGATATACCATCCCCAACGGAGCATCGTATTCAGGTCCATCCTTTGCCAGAAATCAAAATATGTCTCCCAGAACTCTAACATATCATCAGTCTAACGATAAAAAATGTTGCAATCCTTTTTCTGTGAAGGAATATTTATACACCTTCCTCACAACAAGTTCATGTGGCGACTGATCAGTCTCACAATCCACACATGAAACTAAAATCGGAGGATGCTGAAACTGATTATTACAACTTGTGTTCTTGCATATAAAAGTGGAGCCTGGTCTGTCATAGTCTACTCCCGGATTTAGTAACAGGGAAGAGCACTTTGGGCAAATCAGTTGATCCTTATAAAGAAAATCAGTCTTAGGTCCAATATAAGCACACCTGAAATGGTGAATGAGTGGTATCATCTTCAAATTATGAGATTTACACTTAGGACAGATTTCCCTATAGTTAAGGAATCCCCCGCCACAATGATGACATAGATGCAATGTATCGATATATTCTCTGTCCAGAAGGTTTTCGGAGAAAGCTCCTTTGAGCAAAACCCGCGAATATTTGTCGGCATTTTCGATCGAAAAAAAATGAGCTTCGATACGAGGATGAGTATAACCCGACAATGAATTATGGCTTTTTATGGGTATTATTGACTTTTGTCTGGTATAATAATAATCGAAAGAAGACTGTAGAATAGCTTCATCTCCACTCAACTGTTTATGACCTCTGTTCTCTGCATATTTTTGTACAAAATAGTTAACCCGATCAAGTAGTTGTACTTTTTCCTGTATTTGCATATTTTCAATATATCCATCGCATAATTCCTCGATATATAGATTTTCACGAAAATATTCATACCCTTTTTTAAACTCTCTTTGCAGGAAAACAGGTTTAAGATAAACCTTCAGGTTTTCGGAGCGAATTATTTTTTTGAGAAATACTTTTACCTTTGAGGGTGAGT
>JAAYSQ010000268.1 GCA_012523925.1 Clostridiales bacterium | reverse complement strand
TAAAATATCAACACTTATGTTTATTAAAAAATTTACGTTTTCTTTCAATTAACTCATCTATTCTATTAATGTAGTCTGTTACACTTCTTACATTATCCTCACGGACTATATAATAGGGATCATGGGAAACATACTTGGTAAGTCCACCTGCGCCTAGCGCAAGGATTGTTTGCTGTTCTTCCATAATCAATATATTATAGAGCCCTTCCTTATTGTATCTAGCATAACCAATATTCTCAAGGTTATCTGCTATATTCTTCTGGCGGTAGAGATAATATGGCACATAATCATTTTCTTTGGCAAATTTTACGGTTGCTTCCTGCATACATCTTACATCCGTTGGTACCATATCAATATAATTGTGCTTCTCAATATTCAGTCTAGCAGCCCGTTTTATTGCTAAAGTATGCACGGTAAGACTATCTGGATTCAATTCCTTAATCTCTTCTAGAGTTTTTATTACATCACCAACATCTTCTCCGGGCAACCCAATTATGATATCCATATTGATATTATCATGACCGGTCTCCCTTGCAAGAGCGAACGCTTCTTTAATTTGCACTACCGAATGCTTTCTTCCGATCACATCCAGAGTCTTTTGCTGCATGCTCTGTGGGTTGATTGATATACGGTCTACACCCCATTTTTTAAGCACTTCCAGCTTTTCTCTCGTTATACTATCCGGTCTTCCTGCTTCCACGCAGAATTCCTTTACATGGGAAAAGTCAAAATACTTCTTAACAGTACCTAATAGCCAATCCAACTGTTCTGCTGTTAATGTCGTTGGTGTTCCTCCACCAAAATAAACGCAAGTAAGTTTTTTATCTGAGAATACCGAAGCACCATATATAATCTCTTTTTCCAATGCTTTTAGGTATTTCTCAACATAATCTGAGAATTTTTCAATAGAGTAAGATGTAAATGAACAGTACAAGCAAGTGCTAGGGCAGAAGGGAATTCCAATATATAGACTATAACCATTTTGGTAGTCAATTTCTTGAAGAAGCTCCAATTCTCGTTTTGCAATATTAATACTTACTGCAATTTTTTCTTCGGAACAGAGATATTCCGCCTTCATATGATCATAGATTTCTTCCTTGCTCTTTCCCTTTTCCAGCATCTTATATACCAACTTTGTTGGTCGAATACCGGTAAGGATACCCCAGGGAAGCACTTTATGTGTAGCATCAGAAAGGATTCCATATAGTAGCCTTTTTATAATGTTCTTGTATTGCGATTTGGTCTCTAATGTAAATTGAGCATTCTTAATTCGGTATTTCCTTCTGTCATTTGAGAATATTGCAAGCATCTGAATTTTATCTGCATCAAAGCTTATATATAGACTTTCCAGTTGCCCTTCTTTGACACATTCCCCTTTTGCTCTCTCTTCAGCATTATTGGCAGATATTTTTTCCTGCCTCAACTTTTCTTGAAATACCGCCCCTGTAATTTCCTCATCCGCTATCTTCACATCAGCGTTATGATAGAACATCTTGACGATTTGAAATATATCATTCTCATATGCTTTGTCAGATAAATATATTCTAATCATGCTTACTCCTATTATCTTTAAATTTTAAAGAACTAATTAATTTACCCTAAATAAGGAATTGCTTCCACGACTATCGAAACCGACAAAGCATGGAAGCAAATTTTTTGTTATTAATTATAATTTGATTAAGTTCCAATAAGTACATAAGGTACTATATTTCTATCCTAATTAATATAGATATTGTACTCTCGCTCATGTCTAATTGTTGATGGTACTCCATGTCCTGGATATACCTTAACGCTATCCTTAAGTACCATAAGTTTCTGCTGAATGGATTTAATCAACTGCTCCCCATCTCCCGTAGGTAAATCCGATCTGCCGATATCCCCGCGAAATAAGGTGTCGCCACTGATTAAAATCTCTAGTTCTGGAAAGTAGTAGCATGCGCCACCGGCAGTATGACCCGGTGTGTGAATTACTTGAATGCTAAATCCAGCTATAGTTATTTGCTCCTGATCTTTTAACAGTACATCGGGAACTAAACTGTAAGGACGTTGGATACGAGCAGAAGAATTCATATATGGATCCTGCAATAGCTGTGCTTCATTTTCCTGTGCATAGACTTTAACATCCGTCTTTTGAACCAAACCACTTACCCCTAAGATATGATCAAAATGACCATGTGTAAGAAGGATAGCCTTACAGATAAGGTCATTATCCTTTAAATACTGTTCTATTGTATCCGGTAAATCACCGGGATCAAAGACAATCGCTTCCCTTGTATCCTCATTACTAATAACATAGCAGTTCGTTTGCACTGGTCCAAGAACTAGCGTTTTTAAATTGTATTTAGTCATGGTATTCCCTCCTTATCAACAAGGATATTTTTAACCAGAATGTTATCAACATTATCATAGCTTGTATTGGAAACTTGTTGATTAAATTAACCCGTGGTACGTTCAATATCCAAAACACTTTCTACGTTTCGGATCTTTGCCACAACTTCCTTAAGTTGTTCCACACCTTTTATCTCAAAGCCCATACTAATGGTAGCGGTACCCTGTTTACTCGTTCGAACATTCATGCTAATAACATCAATTTTATTTTCAGTAAATATTCTAGATATATCTACTAATACTCCGGTTCGATTATTAGCATAGATTTTAATTTCCGCGCTGAATACATTATTAGATTCTTTGCAGTCCGTGATGCTCCATTCTGCATCAATCAGCCTTGCCCGATCATCCTCTGGTAAGTTAATTATGTTAATACAATCGGTCCGATGGATAGATACACCTCTTCCCCTTGTCACAAATCCGATAATTTCATCACCAGGAACTGGACTACAGCATTTTGAAAAACGTACTGCCACATCATTAATTCCTTCAACGACAATACCGCTCTTCGATCTTTTTGAATGAGCACGGTTATCTCTATAATCAGAAATAGTTTCTAAGAGCTCATTATCTGTAATCTGCTTGCGGTTCTTTTTATTAAATTCATCAAGAAGTTTATTTATGACTTGGCCTTCCTTTAAACCACCACGGCCAATTGCTGCCAAGATCGAATCCCAATCACGGAAACCATATTTACGCATTACTTTGCTCATGAATTCCGGCTTTAGTAAATCACTTTGAACAATATTTTTATTCTTACAGTAGCTGGCAAATAATTCTTTGCCTTTTATTATATTATCCTCTTTTAATTCAGATTTAAACCACTGATTAATCTTATTCTTCGCTTGTGTACTCTTTACAATAGAGAGCCAGTCACGACTAGGACCCTTAGCATTCTGGGAAGTCATGATCTCAACTCGGTCACCATTTTGAATTACATAATCAATTGGCACCAGCTTCCCATTTACCCTTGCTCCAACCATCTTGTTGCCGACTGCACTATGAATACTGTAGGCAAAATCGATAGGATTCGAACCAGCCGGTAAAGTTTTCACATCGCCAGTTGGGGTAAAAGCATATACACTATCAGAAAATAGATCAAAATCATTTTTTAATAAACTAAGAAATTCCTTGTTATCAGACAGATCCCTTTGCCATTCCAATACTTGGCGAAGCCATGTAAGTTTCTCCTCTTCTGCCTTCGATGGATTGCCTTTACCACTCTGCCCTTCCTTGTACTTCCAATGAGCTGCAATACCATACTCTGCAGTACGATGCATATCATAAGTACGAATCTGTATTTCAAATGGAGATCCTTTGGGACCTATTAATGTCGTATGAAGAGATTGGTACATATTTGGTTTAGGCATGGCAATGTAGTCCTTAAAGCGTCCAGGTATTGGTTTATACATTTCATGAATGACACCCAAGGCTGCATAGCAATCCTTTACATTATTTACAATTATGCGGACAGCAAATAGATCATAGATCTGATCTAGAGTTTTATTTTGATTAACCATTTTCTTATAAATACTAAAGAAATGTTTAATCCTTCCTTCCACTTTTGCAGAAATAATGGCATCACTAATATGCTTTCGGACCTCTTCTACAACTTCATCAATATAGGCCTGCCGTTCGCTCTTTTTGCTTGCAATTTTTACAGCCAATTCCTTATAGACTTCTGGCTCTAGATATTTTAAGGATAAGTCGTCCAGTTCAACCTTAATCTTGGAGATACCTAGCCTTTGTGCAATTGGTGCATAGATATCCATGGTTTCCCTAGCGGTTTCCTTCTGCTTATTAGGCTCTTTATATCTTAAAGTGCGCATATTATGCAGTCGATCTGCCAGCTTGATAAGAATAACACGAATATCCTTGGCCATAGCTAAGAACATCTTTCTTAGGTTCTCTGCCTGCAATTCTACTTTATCCATTTTGTAGTTTAATTTCGTTAATTTTGTAACTCCATCCACTAATAGTGCAATCTCAGGGGAGAACATTTCAGAAATTTCTTCATTGGTATAATCGGTATCTTCCACCACATCATGCAAAATTCCTGCAACAATACTTTCCTTATCCAACTCCAATTCAGCCAGGATGATTGCTACACATAATGGGTGAATAATGTAAGGCTCTCCCGACTTACGAAACTGGTCCTTATGTGCATCAAAAGCCAGATGGTAGGCCTTTTCTATCATGGAAATATCTGTGGAAGGATGGTAACTGTGCACAATTTCCACCAGCTTATTAAATAATTCTTCTGGGCTTGTAAAATCTGGGGGGTCCATAATAGCTGAATTATTTTTAGAACCTTTTGTTAACAATTCTTTTTTATTTTCCATGATATCACCGCCTCTCATCTTTGTTTTTAAATTTTATTATTTATCCTCGTATTGGATAACAGCTTCCACATCATATCCCTTTAATTTATCACGGCCACTTAAGCCTTTTAATTCCATTAGGAAAACTATTTTCACCACTTCGCCACCGAGCATTTTAATTAGCTTTGTAATTGCTTCAATTGTTCCACCGGTAGCAATCAAATCATCTACTATAACAACCTTCTGTCCTGGTTTTATTGCATCCTTATGCATTTCGATAGTTGCCTGACCATATTCTAAACTATAATCCATGGTTACAGTTTCACAAGGTAACTTTCCTTTTTTGCGTACCGGAATAAATGGTTTGTTTAAATTATAGGCAATAGGAACTCCAAAAATGAATCCTCTAGATTCTGGCCCAACAATAACATCAAAATCGATTCCTTCTAAAGTTTCCTGCATGGAATCAATTGCTAGTTTGAGTCCATCTTTATCTTGCAGGATACTGGTCACATCTCGGAACACAATACCCGGCTCCGGAAAATCCGGAATACTTCTAACATAATCTTCTAACTTCTTCATATTAAACCTCTTTCCGAATCATAGATCGTATGAATGTATTATGTGCTATGATTCAAACTTATTAATTATATCCCTATTTATATTTTGTACTATAATAGATAAAATATCATTACAAGCTCGATAGCTCCGCTATCTCGCTCACGCTGCGCTTATCAATTCATGCCATAGTCTTTCTTCAAGCAAGCTTGAGAAAGACTCTTGCATGTATTGACGTCGCTTTATGCGGATTACAAGCTCGATAGCTCCGCTATCTCGCTCACGCTGCGCTTATCAATTCATGCCATAGTCTTTCTTCAAGCAAGCTTGAGAAAGACTCTTGCATGTATTGACTAATCCGCTTAACGTGAACATTATATCACTATTATTGAGAATTCGTAAAGTTTATTTCGTTGTACTTAGTGAAATTTAGATGATTTGACTGAAAGTTTACTATTATTATATCATAATAAGTTGAGTTTTGCGTTTTTTTTGCTCTTTCAGGTTTTCTTTCATTCTTTGTATGTTAAAACGACATTTAGCGATAGTTTTGAATCATTAGTTGAATATTACGAAATCCTTTATATTCATTTATTCGAGGATAATATGTAATCGTTAGTTCGATCTTAGTTCCTCTACCTGTTTTCAGCTTTTCTACTTCCTCTTCTCCATATTTTCCAGCAAGATAAGCGAAGAAAGCATCTAAATCTCCAAAATATAGCGCATCCATTTCTCTCATGTATTTATTGATAACTCGCAAGCGAATACCACTGGCATTCTTTCCAATCACAAAAGCAGACTTTATTTTTAAATTTCGCTCTGCAAAGAGTGGCTTCTCATTCCCTTTACCAAATGGTTCCATCTGTTTTAACTCATTGATTAAATTCTCTGTAACATACCCAAGCGGCAACTCAACATCTATCGTCACCTTTGGAACTAGCATTTCTTTGGTTAATTTTGTATTATCATTTAATGCTTTTCTTAAGGGATCTATATTCTCTTGCAATAAGGATAATCCTGCAGCCATTGGATGCCCACCTAATTTCACCATAAGGTCTCGATATTGGTTTAACTCCTCAATCATATTGTAATGCTCGATGGATCTACCAGATCCCTTAACACCGTCCTGGGCATCCGTAAGAACTAAAGTTGGTCTATGATAACGTTCTCGAATCCTTCCAGCAATAATTCCAGCAATACTTTCATGGCAATCAGGCAGATACACCACAAGTACCTTATCCTCTTTTAATCCACTGTTTTCTATCAACTGTATCGCTTTATCCACATATTCTTGCGTCATATCCTTACGAATATTGTTTAATTCTCTAACTTCCTGTGCCATGGCAGTAGCTTCTTCTTTCGTTTCTGCAAGAAGTAGTTCCAAACCTTTCTTAGCCGTATCTAATCTACCAGAAGCATTGAGACAAGGACCGATTACAAATCCCAGATGGAAGGAAGCCAACTGAGATTTATCAATTCCACTAACATCCATAAGAGCTAATAGTCCTTTATTCTCCGTTCGCTTAAGAAGACGTAATCCATGCTTGACTATGATACGGTTTTCATCGATAAGTTCCATTACATCGCAGACCGTAGCAATGGCCACATAGGACAGCAATTCTTCCAGATACGCATCCGTATCGGGTAAATCTATTCTTTTTAAAAGTGCAACCATAAGCTTGTAAGCTATCGCCGCACCGCACAGCCCTTTAAATGGATATTCACACTCCGGACGATTTGTATTCACAACCGCATCTGCTTGAGGTAAGATAATTTCCCCTTCCTCTGTTTCATATAGATTATGATGGTCAGTTATTATTACAGTCATACCAAGTTCTTTGGCCATCTGTACCTGCTCTAATGCAACGATGCCATTATCACATGTAAGAAGGGTATCCACCTTATCTTCGAATGCAGCCGTTACCATACTATTATTGATACCATATCCATCTTTAATACGATCTGGTATCTCATAATCTACGGAAGCACCCAGCTTCTTCAATGTTCGAAAAAGTACGTAGGTAGCCACTATACCATCCACATCATAATCGCCAATGATACGTATTTTTTTACCCAACTTAATTTTATCTATAAGTAATTCTACTGCTTTAGCAATATCTTTCATTAAATAGGGATCATATAAACTGTCAATCTCAGGATTAAGATAGGCATTAATCTCCATTTGCTCCGTCAGTCCTTTGTTAACCAATAACCGGGACAACACCTCACTAACGCCACATTCCTGTATGATCCTATTAAAATCTGCTTTTTTATTTTTTATAACCCAATTTTCCATATAAACTCCTATCATGCGAATACCTTTAGCGCAAAATGTAAATTGGATTAAGGGTCATAAGCCTTGGCTTTTGACCCTCTATTAAAGTTAATTATAAAAGTATCTATACCTATCTACATTATGCAAGATGCCTACACGATGTTACTATAATAAATACATATCCCCATTAAACTTTAACGGATATATTATTCCACTTCGCTATTTAAAGCTTCAGCCGCCTTCAACATTATTGCACATTCAACACGCTTTCTCTGCATTTCGCAACCGATATCATAAGCATCATTGATGGTTCCATGGGTGTTATAAGAGTTCGCTGCACAACCGCCACTGCAATAGAATTTAGCAAAGCATTTCTTACATTTGTCCTTCGAATAAACATTGCAATGCTTGAACTCTTCCTGTAGTTCCGTATTCTTAACACCATCATATACATTTCCCATAAGAAAATCTGTATTACCAACAAACTGATGGCATGGGTAGAGATCCCCCCATGGAGTAACAGCAAGATACTCGGTTCCTGATCCACAACCGGATAAACGTTTGGCTACACATGGACCACCTGATAAGTCAATCATATAATGGAAGAAGTTAAAGTCTTTGCCTTCCTTCTTTCTCTCTAACATATATTTCGCTAATTCATCGTACTGATCAAAAATGAAAGGAAGGTCTTCACTGGTAATCGCATAAGACTCTTCTTCCGGTGCTACGACTGGCTCTACAGAAATCTGCTTGAAGCCAAGGTCTGCCAAATGCTTAACATCCTCGGAAAAATCCAGATTATTATGGGTAAATGTACCTCTTACATAATAATTATTTTGATCTCTACTCTCCGCTAGTTTCTGAAACTTTGGAATGATAAGATCATAGCTCCCCTTACCATTTCTGCTAGGACGCATTTTATCATTTACTTGCTTGCGACCATCGATACTTAAAACCACGTTACTAAGTTCCTTATTCGCAAACTCCATGACTTCATCATCAAGGAGTAACCCATTGGTTGTAAGGGTAAAGCGGAAATTCTTATTGTGAAGTGCTTCCTGCTCTCTACCGTATTTTACAAGATCTTTTACTACTTGGAAATTCATCAATGGCTCTCCGCCAAAGAAATCCACCTCTAAATTCCGACGATTGCCCGAATTCGCGATTAGAAAGTCCAATGCCTGTTTACCAACTTCATAACTCATCATGGAACGATCCCCATTATATTCTCCCTTACCTGCAAAGCAATATTGGCATGCAAGATTGCAATCATGGGCAATATGTAGGCAAAGCGCTTTCACTACAGTAGAACGCTGTTTAAAGTCCTTAATATAATTTTCATAGACATCCTCTGTAAAGAGGCTACCATCTTTTCTCATCTGTGCAATATCATCCATAATTTCATTGATTTGTTGCAACAGAATCTCTATATCATCAGTCGTATCTTCTTTGGAAAGATCTTCTGTTTGAAACAGCTTCTTAAATTCTGGTTGACTATATTTCTCAATCATAGCAGCAATAATGTCGTCTTTACTATGGCTTTCGTACATTTCTATAATATCATAAGCCAAATCGTCCACCACATGAACCATACCACTATTGACATCCAATACTATGTTATAACCATTATTTTTATATTGGTGAATCATACTAGTTCCTCCTATTTTCCACATAACGAATGGGACTGTCTTAAAATACCCTCTGAAACATGAAATTTACAGAATGATATTTTGAAGCAGCCCCCTAAGTTCATAACAATAAATTTTGCTGTACCAGTTTTATTAAAATGAGTTCGTTTCTTAATAAATGTAATTTGTTTAATACATTCTTTTCTATATGTACTAGATCTCATGTATCGCAGATTATGAAAATATCTGCACTTATCAACTCTCGCATGAGCGTTCGCTCGAGCAAGCTTAAGCAAACCCTCCTACTCGACTTGACTCGCTTGAAAGCAGATTAGTAGCTCAAAAGCTTCGCTTTTTCGCTCACGTTGCACTTATCCGTGCAATCATGTACATTTATCCGAGCAAGCTCGATAAATGTTCCTGCTTTCACGGACTAATCTGCTTATCGTGTACGTTCACAGCTCTGGTTACCTACGGTGCAAGAGGTCTTGCATGCGGATTGGCAGGAAGTTTGGCATTCGCCACATCCACCAGTTTTCATAGACCCTTTTAAATTTCTAGTATTTAAAGTCTTGATATGTTTCATTGCTCTTTCCTCCTATTACTATGATGAATCATCTTTCATTAAATTGCTTTGATCGTATATTACAAGTATTCTTTCATATACTCACTAGGCTTTAGTATATCATATGTATATGCATAAGAAAAGGTTTTTTTGCAATTATATATAGTGAAATTAGTATAGAAAACAAAGATTATTCTTAAGTAATCTAATATTTTTGCTTATATAAAATAATGATTTATTTGGTAAATCAGTATTGAAACTAGAGTGTGCGGTATGGTACAATATATCATATCGTAATTAAAACTATTTGGTATAAAACTTACTACAAGATGAATTTGAAACAGACAAAGGAACTCACTTTTAAATGATGAATTATTATTTAGAAAATGTATTTCCTAGCTCAAGCTCTCTTGTATCAAAAATAGAATGAACGTGAAAGGGATGGGGTTAACCGATGAGTAAATTTATTATTACAACCGATACCACCAGTGATTTACCAAAAGAATATCTGGAAGAACATAATATAAGACTTCTTCCACTCTACTATAATTTTAATGGTACTGTTTATGGTGACAAGAACGATCTTGATTTAAAGGTATTTTATAATATGATGCGAGGCGGAGCTATGCCTACCACCATGGCAGTTAATCCAGAAATCACACGCGAAGTATTTACCGGACTTTTAAAGGAAGGCTATGATATCCTACATATCGCCTTCTCTTCCGCATTAAGTGGTAGCTGCTCAGTTGCAGCCACTGTTGCAAGGGAACTATGTGAAGAAAAACCGGAAGCAAAGATAACTGTAATCGACTCCTTATCCGCCTCCTTGGGCGAAGGACTCCTTGTTCATAAGGCCGTTAAGCTTAAGGAAAACGGTAAATCCATGGATGAAATTGTTGATTGGATTGAAAACAATAAATTAAATCTCTGCCATATATTTACGGTTGATGATTTACATCATCTACATCGTGGTGGACGTGTTTCTAAAACAACTGCTATTATTGGAACACTCATTAACGTGAAACCTATTCTTCATGTGGATAATGATGGCCGTTTAGTTCCATTGAATAATGTCCGTGGAAGAAAGAAAGCATTAATTGCTTTGGTTGACCAAATGGCATCCCGTAGTAAAGGTTTTGAAGCTCAGAATGATACGGTATTTATTAGCCATGGAGATTGCATTGAGGATGCACAATATGTTGCTGATTTGATAAAAGAGCGTCTAGGAATAACAGATATTTTAATTAACTATGTTAGCCCTACAATTGGGGCACATTCAGGCCCAGGTACAGTTGCTCTATTCTTTGTCGGCAATCCAAGATAAAAGGCCTAAGTCTTTGGTTTTTATAAAATTTATAAAACAGAAACATTTATAGGATGGGGCATCGCACAATTTAGTGCGATAGCCCCTTTCATTTGAATAATTTATTAAATTATCGGAAGGATCCTCCATTATGAAGACTGGATACCACTTCTGTAACTCGGTTTTTGGCATCCTGCCCACTGGTAGAACCCTGAATATAGTTTACCAACTCTTTCTTTCGGCCATCCGGTAATTTAGAAAAATTAGTCATAGCTTCCATATCTAATGCCAAACGCATTCCAAGTCCGACCGGGAGTTGATGTTCATTATCAATCAAACTCACTATACCACTCCTCTCTTTGTTTTTTCAAACAATACGCACTCGTTAATTACTTACCTATGAATTAATTAGAAAATTGCAATATATTAAATTAATTCACGATTTATTATCTGTTTCTTTCTTTATAATATGTAATGAAAAATGTTCATACAAAAATGCAAATTTATCAAATAATAATCAAAAACAAAAATAAAATTATTCACAAACTTTAAAAAATTATTATAAGATACTTGTGAAACTATTCAAAAAGCATTTATAATACAAGTAATAGCAATTAAATGTCAAATAAAACACGAAAGGGACCCCTATGAATAAAATAACAATTCGTCCGGAGAAGCCAGAGGACTACGAAGCAATATCCAAATTGGTCTACGAATCATTCCATTATGGCACTGATTACTCTGATGGAATTATAGAAGAAAAATTTGTGAAAGAAATTCGATCAAAGAAATACTATATCCCAGAACTATCCTTTGTAGCAGAAATGGACAAAAAAATGGTAGGCTATTTCATGCTATCCCATTTTCCAATTAGCAATCAACATGAAGATGAGTTTTTAATACTTACCCCAGTCGCCGTTGATTATCGCCATCTTCGTCAAGGAATCGGTAAAACCATGATTAATCTCGGCCTAGAAAAGGCTAGGGAACAAGGATATAAAGGCGTTCTAGTAGAAGGAAATCCCGATTTTTATCATATCTTTGGCTTTAAAATATCAACCGAATATGGGATATACCCCTCCAAAGAAATCAAACTCCCCTCTCCCGAATGCCTTATGGTATTAGAACTTTACAAAGATGGACTCGCAGAAATAAAAGGCGAAGTCACCTATAGTATGTATGAAGTATTATCCTAAAGAGAATCATCCCATAAGAAGAACTTTTGTCGCCATCAGTTCTTAG
>JAAYSQ010000267.1 GCA_012523925.1 Clostridiales bacterium | reverse complement strand
TTCTTGAGTTCACGTCCAACCATTCTCGTAACAATCATGTCAATTGTCAATTCTTTTGCTTCCCAGGTTCCAACATATTGGCCATCACGCATGATGGTAACATCATCTGAGATGCTTAGAATTTCATCCATTTTATGTGATATATATATAATTGAAATTCCTTTTTTTCGTAGTGAATTAATAATATCGAATAAATTTTCTACTTCATTCTGCGTCAACGAAGAACTCGGTTCATCCATAATAATAATTCTTGCGTCTGCTGAAACTGCCTTGGCAATTTCTACTGATTGCATTTGTGAAACTGACAATGTTGAAAGTTTTACTTTTGGATCAAAATCCATCTTAACTTCTTTGAGAAGTCGCTCTGTATCCTCATACATCTTTTTATGATCAACTAAAAATCCGAACTTGGTAGGAAATCTACCACAATAAATATTTTCAGCAATACTTCTTTCTTTAATTGGTTGTAATTCTTGATGTACCATTGCAATTCCCTTATTTAATGCATCGTTAGGGTTGATAATATTCGTTGGTACACCATCTATTTTAATCTCACCCTCATCTTTTGTATAAATACCAAATAAACATTTCATTAAAGTGGATTTACCTGCGCCGTTCTCTCCACAAAGCGCGTGTACTGTACCTGGCCTAACTTTTAACGTTACGTTGTCAAGAGCCTTTACACCGGGGAAGCTTTTAGATATTCCATTCATCTCTAACAAATATTCGGACAAGGTTACCCCTCCTTATTTCTTGCAAAGAACTTGGGTGTGCATATACACACCCAAATCTTTGTATATTCCCTATCTAGCCTCAAGTATAATAGTATATTCTAAGTTTAATTATTTTGTAACTTTAACATAGTCTACAGTGTAGTTCTTCTCAAGAGTTTCACCGTTAACAGCTTTAATAGCTACATCTGCTGCTGTTTGAGCCTGACCAACATGGTCATTTAATACAGTACCAGTAATATGTCCGGACTCTACATAAGCTACAACTTCTTCAAGAGCGTCAACACCTACTAAGTAGATATTCTCACCAACTACTCTACCTGCAGCTTCAATAGCCTGACGAGCACCAAGTGCCATAGCATCGTTATTACAGAATACAACTTCAATTTGATCACCATACTGAGTTAAAGCAGCTGCCACAATTTCCTGGCCTTTTGCCTGATCCCAGTCACCACGTTGTGCAACTAATTCTTCAACTTCAACACCCTTATCTTTAAGAGCCTTAATTGAGAATTCAGTTCTATACTGAGCATCCACGTTCTCAGGGTCACCAATAACCATTACGTAGCTAACTTTACCATCACCATTAAGGTCACCATGATCTGGTAAGTCATAGATAATTTCACCCTGCATTGTACCAGACTGTCTAGCATCTGCACCAACATATGCAACCTTATCCCAAAGATCTAAGTCTTCAGCGGTAGGCTCACGGTTGATAAAGATTACAGGGATATCAGCATCTTTACACATATTAACAACGGTAGAAGCTGCTGAAGATTGAACTAAGTTAGCAATAATTACATCATATTTATCAGCGATAAATGTTTGAATCTGGTTTGTCTGCTCTGCTTGGTCATTCTTACCATCAACAACAGTAACCTCATAGGTAACTTCATCGTTACTTAAATCTTCTTTGAAATATCTTTCTAACTCTTCTCTATAAAGAGTCATGAAGTTATCATCAAATTTGTAGATAGCAATACCTACTTTAACAGTCTTAGATTCAGAAGCAGCTGGAGCCTCTTCTTCTTTCTTCTCTTCCTGTTTTGTTTCTGTCTTTGTCGCATCATCTGTCTTAGCGGTTTCTTTATCCCCGCCCCCACAGCCTACTAACAAAGTAGCCATTAACGCTAAGCTAAGTAGTAAAGCAAAAAACTTTTTCATAACAATATCCTCCTTTTTTATAATAAATAAAATTGCTGTTGCAAATTAAGATTTGCAAACTCAGCTTTATTACAAATTCATTATAACAAGACAAATCACCAAAATACATACAATATTCTTCTTAAATTCTATAAATTTATTAACTATAACTATAATTAATATGTTTTTCTATATGTTTCATGTGCATTTTTTATGGCGCCGGGTAAGGCCATAGATAAGATCATTGGTAAATTTTATTATTTCTTATTCTTATTATAGTAGTTCAATTACTTTTATGCAATGTAAAATAGCGTTAAAAAGACGGGGCTGTCGCATTAATTTATACAGCGTCTCTTCTTGTTAGTGATGTTTACACATAATAGCACTATAAAAATAGCATATGAATTTATCCAAGGATTAAAATCATATGCTATTCTTTTAGGCTTTAATATGATAAACATTGTGGTTTTATGAAGGCACTGATACTTATTATTGTTGCGACTGCCCCGCCCTTAGTTAAATCATATTAGTCAATTATATATACTTATAAGATAATATATCTTCATTTAAAATTTATTATATATAAATATTAGGTTGATAAATTATTTAATCAGAGTCTGGCCTCCCATATAAGGTTGAAGTGCTTTTGGAATATTAACTG
>JAAYSQ010000042.1 GCA_012523925.1 Clostridiales bacterium | reverse complement strand
GACTAATCTGCTTATCGTGGATTATATCACATGTTGTGAATTTATGGAATGATAGATGTTGTTGTAATGAATATATTATTTATGATAAATTCTAATAAATATCCTTTGATTTTATTATAAATGGTTCAAGAATCGGATTCGTTATTTAACGATTCTTGAACCATTTTAAAACATGATATCTTGATATATTAATATTTTTATCTAGATTAAGAAAATGATGTATTACATACAGACATGTATGTATATTCATAAGTATAATCCAGATGAATGTTATGAACTAAATTAAAATTACTAATTTATAAATGTTCAGGCCCAAAACCTAATGGTAGCAATTCCTCTAGAAAATATAGCAGATAATCTTCTTCGGATTTTGCCACTATTACTAAGAAACGTCTTGGATCTACGAATTCTCGCATGACTTGTCTGCACACGCCACAAGGAGGTGTATAATCAGTAAGAACTCCATTCTTTCCTCCGACAACAGCAATTGCTGCAAAGTTACGCTCTCCTTCACTAATAGCCTTGAAAAAGGCGGTACGCTCCGCGCAGTTTGTCGGCGTATAAGCTGCATTTTCAATATTGCAGCCAGTATAAATTTTCTGTTCCTTTGTTAATAATGCTGCTCCAACTTGAAATTGGGAATATGGTGTATAAGCTTTCTCCATTCCTTCTATTGCAGCACGAATCAAATTTTTAACCACAGAACGGCTAACAATACTTTGTTTACTTAATAGTTCCCCCTTTTGTTGGGTGATAAGGCTCGTATTTTGCTTATTGCTATCCTCCATAGGAAAACCTCCTTAGAAACATCATAAAAGTAACCAATCTAATATACCTACCCTTATGACATACCAAATGTATTAATAACCGGATCCCTGTTCGTTTTTCGCTAACTTAACGATTCGACTAGTTCCAAGTCTGCTAGCTCCCAAATCAATAAACTTTTGCGCATCATCAAATGAAGATATACCACCGGCAGCTTTTATGCTTACATCCTTACCCACATGTTTTGCAAATAAGGTAACATCTTCAAAGGTTGCACCACCCTTAGAAAAGCCAGTAGAAGTCTTGATAAAATCAGCTCCTGCTTTTGTTACAATTTCACACATTTTTATTTTTTCTTCATCAGTAAGGAGGCAAGTCTCAATGATAACTTTAAGAATCTTATCGCCACATGCTTCTTTCAGTTGTTTGATTTCTTCCTCTATTAAATCATATTTCTGATCTTTTAAATCACCGATATTGATCACCATATCGATTTCATCCGCACCGTTTTGAATTGCATCCTTCGTCTCATATATTTTCACTGCTGTCGTATTATATCCATTAGGAAATCCGATAACCGTACAAATCGCTACTTTATCGCCTACATATTCTTTCGCTCTTTTAACATAGGATGGAGGGATGCAAACAGAAGCAGTCTGATAAGTAATTGCATCATCGCAAATTTGTTTTATTTCTTCCCATGTTGCTGATTGTGTAAGCAATGTATGGTCTACCTTTTCGAATATTAGTTTTCTATCCAAATAATCCATCACCTTTCTATTCGTCTTGACTTTTATATTTAAGCAGATATGGATGCATCTGCTTATTATGGAGTTACGCGATTTCTAGGGCAATCTCCATCATTTCACGGAAAGTTTTCTGCCTATCTTCCGCTGATAAGGCCTCGCCGGTATAGATATGGTCAGAAATCGTTAAAATACAAAGTGCTTTCTTACCTGCTCTTGCAGCATTCATATAAAGAGCCGCAGCTTCCATTTCAACAGCTAATACATTCATTCTGCGCCATAGATCGTTGGCATCTTTATCATCATTATAGAAGGTATCAGACGAAAGAACATTTCCAACTACCGTCTTGATATTTAATTTATCAGCTGCAAGAACTGCTTTACGCAGAAGATCAAAATCTGCAATTGGAGCATATGTTCCCGGCATCTTATATTGGTCTGCATAGTTTGAATTCGTGGAAGCCCCCATGCCAATTACAACATCCCTAAGTTTAACATTATCAGAAAGTCCACCAGCAGAACCAATACGGATAATATTTTCCACATTATGAAAATTAAAAAGTTCATAGGAGTAGATACCGATGGATGGCATACCCATACCACTTCCCATTACTGAAACTTTTTTACCCTTATAGGTACCGGTAAATCCTAACATATTTCTAACTTGGTTAAAACATACTACATCCTCAAGATACGTATCTGCAATAAACTTCGCTCTAAGCGGATCACCCGGCATTAGGACAGTTTTTGCTATTTCACCTTGTTTTGCTTCATTATGTGGTGTTGGTATACTCATGAAGATATTCCTCCTTGAAATAATTATAGTTTTTTGCGTTTTATTCAGCTTGATAGACTCGTTTCCCTATCGTTTCATGTATCCTTCTTATTTTAAAACAATTGCTAGCAATATATACAATTCATAGAATTTAATATATCTATTCGAAATGTATTATTGTTAGATAATATTAACATATTCTGTAGCAAAAGGCAATTCACCCAATAGGTAAAAGGATTGTACTATCATTTATATAAAACGATAATACAATCCTTTCTTTTCCTATTTTATCTACTTTTAATGTATTTTAATACTGCATCTGCTCAATAATCTCACCCGTTGTTTTATCTACCGTATACCAACCATAGGTGACGGTATGTCCTATGCCGGTATCCGGATCATCTAATACAAATTCATATAGATGAATAAGATAATCCTTCTCTTCCTGAACGCCTTCATAGACTAAGTAATAATCTGCGATAGGGAGTTTATAATAATATTCTTCCATGGTATCATCCTCAGAATACGACTCCCCGCTTATCTTTTCAAAATTTGCAGCATATATTTCCTTAACCATATCTAAAGCGTCCATCGGTGTTAATGTTTCTTCCTTAGAGACTAGATTAGGAAGTATAACATTAGCAGATGCTCCACCGAAGTTGTTGAGATCGGATAAATTCCATATTTGTTTTTTATCTAGGCTTATCCTGTGTACACTTAATATATCTCCTTCATTGGAAGTAATCTTTGGTGAGGTAATTGCCCCTGCTGCGATATTAGATCCAAAAAATACAGACATTCCTATGGCAGCAAGCAGGCACAACATTGGCTGCCTCACATTAGTCACCATGCCTTTCTTCGCAAGCTGCAATTTCATGCATAAATACAAACATTTTTATGCTTTGTATTACGCAATATTAGTTAATTAAATTGTAATACAATTCAATTTACTTCCTTTTATAACAAAACATATTGAGTAGAACATCTACTGCCTTAGATAAAATTATTATATCAGTTTATTACAGAATTTGCCATCATAGTTGATATCGATAATTCGACAGATGAATTGAGCTATTCCTCACTATCCTCATTAACTCCAATTTTGCTTTCTTCTTTGATAAGATGTGATATTACTTTTTATAGGCAAAGGTAAGTTAAGAATTTGTCTCTTTCTCTTCGGGTGTATCCTTAGGAATAATATTAGCTTTCTTCTTCCGATAGGTTCTTCGCACGATTAAAAGGACTACGGTAATGATACCACCCCAGATGATTAGGTATGGAAGATTGACAACAAACCATACAATGAAATCCTTAGCACCTTCACTAATATGATAGATAGTATCGCTAAATCCATTCTGTATTCGCTTCCATACTGTCTTCTTTTCTTCCACTCTTGGTGTAATACGTTCTACCTCGTGTATTGTCATAGTTACCGTACTATATTCCACCTTGTTATCCAAGGTTCGTAACTGGGATTCATAGTTCTGAAGCTCATAGCGGATATCACTTAGCCGTCTTTCTAGAGTAATTATATCTTCTAAAGTATCTTCCTTCTCTAGTAAGGCGAATAATCGATCTTGTTCAATCTGCAAGGCCTTTTTACGGCTTTCCATATCAACATACTGAAGCGTTACATTCTCAGTATTTAATTCTGAATTAACAACATTGGCAGCCTCTTCTACCGTACCAGTAAATTCATCCAAACGATCCTTTGGTATTCTTGCAACAATTCTCGCTTGACGAGATTCCTCTAGGTAATAGTACCTCCGCCCATTGATACTGGAGCTTTCCACATAACCTCCTAGGACTTCAATCTTATCATTAATCGTAATAAGCAAGTCATCAAAATTCTGTGTTTCAACTACCATACTAACTCTTTTAATTATTTTATCCTGAGTTTGCACTTCGGGTATGTTGGATGAAATCGATGATGTATTTGGCATCGCTGCTTCCTTTGGCGCTTCTGCTTTTTCTTCTACTACAGCAGCTCCCCCACTTTCTCCATTATAATTACCAGGTGCAGCATCTGTATCATAACTAGTTTGTGGCTCTGTCGCCCCGGAAAAATCTTTTTTCGATGCTGCACAGGCATTTAAAGCAAGTACTGATAGCATAGCGATTGCAATAATTTTCATGAACTTTTTCTTGATCATTAAACCCTCCCTCTCTCTACTATATATCGCATTTAAAAGTTAAAACTTTAATTAATTTATGTCTTATCAAAGTTAGTTTTACATAATCATTCCTTTATTTTCCACAATTATATATAAAAGAATCGATCTGGTCAATGAATTGTTAAATATTAGACGTTAATCTCCGACGTTAAGTTCCATAATTATTATATTCTAATATTTCTATTCTTTATCCATATTCTATATATCCATCTCATGGAATTCATACTACCACAACAAACTGTAGGTGCTTACTATACCTATACATCATTTATATGAAAAGCTGTACTAGCTAACCCATTACAATATCATATGATACCTTGTAATAAGTAAAACTAGTACAGCCTATTAATTAACCTATTGTATTAAATTGGCACTCGAAAATTACATCTTTGATTTAGGTCTATTTCTCAACAATCACTGAGATCAAAGGACCTCTTCCTGCCTTATTCGTTCCCCAAACCTTTATCTTATCGAGCGCTTTTGCTTTAGGAATTTCAATCTCAAAATTCCCTTTTTTATCAACGGATCCTTTATACTTCTTCTTACCAATCTGTGCATATACTTCGGTTTCTTCGTCCAGCACTTCCACTTTACCTGTAATTTTTTTCTTTCCGGCTTTAATCGTATCAACCTTTGGTTGATCCGGTGCTACTTTAATTAGCTGTGAAGTAAATGGATCACTGGTTCCCATTGTATTAGATGCGGTAATTGTTACTTTCGTACCGGATACATCACGGTCAGTTTCAAAAGTATAGATATAAATATTATCCTCTTCATCATATACATATTCTGACGTCGTATAGTTTTTCTTACCTATGGTGAGTGAAACTTCGCAATCTTTATTGGCTACAACCTGCACCTTCTTATCGGTATTGGTTATTTCCTTTAGTAGATCCGGCATATTTGGTCTTCCAGCTAAAACTTCAAAGGTATTCGCAGTTAATATTCTACCATCGGTAAAACGAGCCATAACATAGACCTTGGTGCCTAATTCCAATTTATCTTCCAAACGATATCTATATCGGTTAAAATCATTGGTCTCAAGCACATGCAATTCATTGGTAAATGTATCCTTGTTCGGATCAACAATAGCTAGATAAACAGTTTTGCTATCTTCAGAATTTCCAGTAATTAAATTGGATTTCGTAGTTACATTATCAATTGTCAAAGTTGTGGAGTTTGTTCTAACATAATCTTTAATGTCATTAACAATAATCTCTCTCGGATAACTTGTTCTTGTAGAACCATTCTTACTGTCGGAAGCTGTTATTGTTAGAACTTGACCCGCTTGCAGCTGATCATTGAATTGGAAGGTAAATCTGCCACTCTTATCTGAATTTGTAGTATAGGTTTTATCACCGATTTTCAATGTAATCCTATAGCTCTTATTTCCTTCTGGAACATATCCTGTTAAACTTCTTTCAATGTTACTAATCTCATATGCCTGAGGTGTATTAGGCGTTATTTCAGACACTTTAGCCGTAAGCACCCTGCTGTTTCTTGATACATGATCCAAATTGTAAATGGTAACTGTCTTACCAGCATATAAGGAAGGTACATATAGTGCAAAGTGACCGGTAGAATCAACTTCAAAATGTGTTTCTACAATCTTATAGGACGGATCATAGATTTCCGTATTCGTTTCATAGAGTTCTTTGCCACCGTCGTCCGCTAGGTATACCGTACCATCAACAATTGCGATAACAGTCGCATCACTATCGTTGGTAGTACCTGTGATATAAGGTATATTATTGTATAAGGGGTTTACGGTAGGCTGATTCGGACCAGTACGATGTACCGGTACAGTTACTCTTTCACTTTCTACACCCTTATCATCAACAACATAATATGTTACCGTGGATCCGGAAGGCTGAGAAGGTAGTGGATATGCATACTTTCCATTGGTTCCTACTTTCCCCTTATATACACCAGTATAAGCTTCAAATACAATCGTTGCTCCTGGCTCCCCAGTTCCCTTAATATTAGACTTACGATTGGTATACTTCTCCGATGTAGGTCTTCCTAAAAGGTCATCACTAAAATTATTGACAACAATTTTCTTAATAGTTTTATTGCCATGGATATCTTCGGCATAAATGCTGTAGATACCATTTTCATGTACAGTAAAGGTACGATTCGTTACCCTTCTAGCTGCTACCCAGCCGTTATAATCCTCTTCATAATCCCCTTTCATATAGCGGACATGCTTGATTTCTGATGCATCGGTTACATATACTTCTACATCAAATGGACTACCGGTAGGACTTGTAATACTAGATATTGCAATAATACTTGGTCCGTCATTATCTTCGAAGCTTTTCGGGTAAGAGGCAACATAATATCTATATCCTTCCGCCTCTATCAAATCCTCCTCATACCATGGGGTTGCCTTAAACAAATTATCAGCATAATAAGGTGCTTTGATGATGAATTTATAATTGGATGGAAAATCAACCTTCCAGTTATAATCAACCTGAGGCAGAATACTTCCTGATTGTGATAACTGCTTCAAATAGGCTGCCAAGACTGCTTGACTACGATTAAAACTCTTATACACAACCTGATTCTCAACACCTCTGTTTGCGCCAACGGGCTTGGTAATCTTATTGGTTGCAATTAGAAGTTTCATATCATCTGTTACTTCTTTTCCATTATAGGTTACACTCTTAATTCGCTCATTAACGCTAATTTTATTACCTGAGAAATCATATCTTGGTTCAACCGTTGGATTAATCACATAATCAATACCATCAAAGATATAAAAGCTACTCCAATCGTCCAACCACTCTTCTCGTATTAAGGATTTCAGATTCGTTTCTTTCATAAGCTCAGCCATATGTTTATCCGACCATTCATTTGTAAATAGAATTGTCTCATAAGCGCTAGCTGACCATTCTAACCATTCTTTTAATTGCTTACCGGTAATCGAGTAGACATATAAATAGCTATTATAATTTTGAAGTTTTGCTAAATCGGATTCTGTTATTTCATCACGAATAGTTACAAAATCATCGATAGAGCCTACTCCATAACTATCATAGGTTGACGCTGCAACGATAGGATAATCGATATATTCCGGTGCATTATTCACGACATAATCTAAGGCATAACTAATCTTTGCATTGTTCAGTAATTGAATTGCTGTGTTATCGCCTAATAGTCCATAATAGTTCTGAATTACAGTTCCTTTCTCAAGTTCACCAATCACATCCGTACTATAAGCCATTAATTCCTTGTTCAAGTCACCAAATAAAGATGCGATTTCTTTATTTTCTTTCGTATTCTCACGAGTTATCATACGCAGTTCAGAGCTTCGATCAACAATCTTTACTCTACCATTTTTAATCTCCAGAGTTAAATCAACAACACCTATTGCTCTTCCGCGATCACCAGCCATGATAACGTTCTTACCATTAATAAGATAAGTCTTTTTATCTACATTCGGCAATTTATAATAAGCTGAAGTCATATCCGTTGTAGGGAATAGATTATGCTCATGCCCACATACAACGACATCAATATCATCAATTTTGGTTAATGCATAAGCTACATTTTTAAAGTTAGGTTCTGGATTCTCTGGTCCTATTCCCGTATGCGAAAGTGCTATAATAACGTCTGCACCCATTTCCTTTAACTTTGCTGCCTGTACCTTTGCATTGGCAACCATATCCTCTCCCTTTAAAATACCAGCGTAGCTATGGGTTTTACCGGTCAAAGTTGGGATTGTTTGACCAATGATACCAACCTTAACTTCTACAGTATCTCCGGATTTCGTTTTCATGTCACGAGTAATCAACATGTTTTCTAGGAAAGGATGTTCCCCTGTTTTTGAATCTGTAACGTTGGAAACTACAGTAATATCCCTAAGGCCAGAACCATTAAGCTGATTAAGAAGATACTCATAACCATAATCAAATTCATGATTACCAAGGGTTATAGCATCATATCCCACCATAGCCATAGCCTTATAAATCGGCTGTATTTCATTATAATACTTCGAAAAGATATACTCTGTTGTATAATCAAACAAAGTATCACCAGTATCCAATGTAACGGTATTCTCTTTGGGTAATTCCGCTTTCGTTTGCTGGATCATATCAAACACTCTAGCAATGCCACCATTACTATAGTCTACATTTAATTCATAGTCTGTGCTATTTAGCTGTCCATGAATATCCGTTGTACCTATAATACGCATTTCTACCGTTTGTACATCCGGTTCTGCAGCAATCGCTTTACCTAATCTTAAAGCACCAAATAAAGCCGCTGCAGCAGTGAAAGTGGTAATCAAGTATAATATTTTTTTACTTTTTCTCTTTTCCATTTTCTCTCCTTACTAGTAAAAAGCTGCTACATAATATACAGCATCGTTATCAAGTATTACGCACTATTTTTAATAATATATAAGATGCGCTATCACAAGTCACCTTCAGTGACTATCGTATGAGAACATAAGGCCACTGAGTGGCTAGCACGCGCCACATAAAAAGCGAGGATTGCAGTTGTGATAAATACTATTCAGATTCGAAGACAAATATTGTGCAACAGCTTTTATTGTAAATATAGTCTCCTTTGCCAGTTAATCACATCCTGGTGACTATATTAATTATCTAATAAGGCAAAATAATGGCAAAAGTGTTAAGAAATACTTACTATGTCATTAATCACCGGTCTCATCAGCTCCATCAAACGGTCAGTTTGGTCTGTTAAAAACAAGTATCCAATCAGCGCCTCTACTCCGGTAGCTGTCCTATATTCCACGATACCGGCATTTTTCGCCGAGGTATAGGATTTGGCATTCCTTCCACGCTTATAGATTGCCATTTCCTCATCTGTAAGCATCTCCTCAATCTTATGATAATGCTCTGCCTGAGCAGTTGCTTTCACATACTTTGTAACCTGTTTATGAAGCTTATTCACCGGTGCATTCCCCTGTTCAACCACCGATGTTTTAATAATCAGATCATATACGGTATCACCGATATATGCCAATGTAAGCGGAGAAAAGGACTTGATATCAGTATCAGGAAGTTGGAAGGTACCTTTCAAATAGCTTGCAAATGATGCCTCAATTTGATTATTGTTTATACCCTTTTCCATCTTACTCCCTCTCTTGTATCTTCTAGTACAATACCCCTATTTAGCAGTTGGTCACGAATTTCATCTGCTCTGGCAAAATCCCTATTCTTTCTAGCCATCTGACGCTCTTCGATTAGATTTTCAATATCCTCATCTAAGAGTTCCTCTTCCTGACGAACTATAAGACCGAGGATATCACATAACATTGTAATCTTATCCATCATGTACTGAACAAAAGCTTCACTTGAATCTCCATTACAATGGGTATTCGCCAGTTTTACAATCTCAAAAATAGCAGCAATAGCATCCGCTGTATTTAAATCATCATCCATTGAATTATTAAATTTCTTCTGAAGTTCTTCCACTTCTTTCGTAAGTTCAACTTCTTCTAAGCTCTGGCTACCTTCTTTTAAAGTGCCTGCTTTCAGCAAAAAGTCCAACTGCCCAACGCTGGTAATTATTCTTGTTAAGGAATTACTTGCTGCTTCCATCAGTTCCCTACTAAAATTTAATGGGCTACGATAATGTGCATTCAGCATAAAGAAACGAACTACCTGTGGTGGATATTGCTGACAGATATCTCTTACAGTAAAGAAATTGCCTGCTGATTTTGACATTTTCTTATTATCTATATTTAAAAATGCATTGTGCATCCAGTACCTTGCAAATGTTTTTCCGCTGGCAGCTTCACTTTGTGCAATTTCATTTTCATGATGTGGGAAAATCAGATCCTCTCCACCTGCATGGATATCGATTTCATCACCTAAATATTTGGCACTCATCACGGAGCATTCGATATGCCAGCCAGGACGACCATCCCCCCAAGGAGATTTCCAATAAGGTTCTCCGTCCTTCTTTGGTTTCCAAAGAACGAAATCCATAGGGTCTTCCTTCTCGTCGCTAACAGCTATACGACTTCCTGCTTCCAAATCATCGATGTTCTTCTTTGATAATTTACCATACTCTTTAAAACTTCTCGTTTTATAATATACGGTGCCATTCTTCTCGTAAGCATGCCCTTTCTTAATTAAGGTTTCAATCATTTGGATCATATCATCGATTTCTTCTGTAGCCTTTGGATGGCAGGATGCTTCCTTTACGTTAAGCGCTTCCATATCTATACGAAACTCTTTAATATATCGTTCTGATATTTCCGATGCATGAACCCCTTCTTCGTTTGCTTTATTAATTATTTTATCGTCAACATCCGTAAAATTTGAAACGTAATTTACTTGGTATCCCTTGTATTCAAAATATCTTCTCAGAGTGTCAAAAACAATTGCAGGTCTTGCATTACCGATATGAATGTAATTATATACCGTAGGTCCGCAGACATAGATTCCTACTTTTCCTTCTTCAATTGGTACAAACTCTTCCTTTTTCTGCGTTAAGGTATTATAAATCTTCATTCTTACTTCCTCCTTGATTCTTTTTTATCTGGTATTAATTATTAGTTTTATTTATTGCTTTTCACTGTAATTAATTACTTTTTTAGTTTTTCTTTCTAGTTCAATGACCTACACTAATGATATAGCTATTTCATATCTTCTATTTTCTTTTCTAACTGATCAATTCTATCGTATAACTTCTTAAATTCATCTTTCAAGCAATCATTTTCCTTCTTAAGTCCAGACATTTCCTTCTGGTAAGGGTCTGGAAAATGTACCTGATCCAGTTCTTCCCTAGGTACTCTCTTATTATCCCTTTTCACAACTCTACCTGGAACACCAACGACCGTAGAATTAGGTGGAACCTCCGATAGCACCACGGAACCAGCGCCAATCTTAGAATTTTCTCCAACGGTAAAAGAACCGATTACCTTTGCGCCTGCACTTATCATAACATTATTGCCGATGGTGGGATGTCTCTTCCCCTGCTCCTTACCGGTACCACCAAGGGTAACACCCTGATATAAGGTTACATAATCTCCAATAATCGTAGTTTCGCCAATCACTACCCCATTTCCATGATCGATGAATAATCCTTTTCCAATCTTTGCACCTGGATGTATCTCTATTCCTGTTTTACGAGCCGTTCTTTGCGATATCCACCTGGCTAGAAAATAATGTTTGCGATCATATAAACGATGTGCCAAACGATATCTTAATAATGCCTTAAAACTTGGATATAAAAACACCTCCATAGGTGATTTGATAGCCGGGTCCCGCTCTTTAATTATCTGCATTTCCTCTTTAATATAATTTATAATACCCATTATACCATCCTCCTAATAACCAAATGAAACATATTTCGTAATCATATCAAACCACTTACAATAAGTCCCATTCTGTAACTAACTCACCATAAGCTTGTATTCTAACCTTACGCTAGTAGGATAAATTACTATTTTTGAAATCATGACTATCACCGATCATTACACTCTATTTTTCAAATAAAAAAAACGCCTCTAAATAATAGAGGCGGTATAACGCGGTTCCACTCTACTTATATGTACTTAGTTTATAGCTAACTACATATATCTCTTACAGATAACGGCTGTTCTCCGTGCCTGGCTAGGCTTACGCTTCACCAGACCAGCTCCCGGATGCACTTCACACATGTTCTCGTAAAGAATGTTTTCAGCCGGTGACATTCTATCTCTGATACAATCCCATGGGTTACTTTTCCGTTCATAGCTTTTTCCTATTTTATGAATTCATTTGTTATTTTGTTTATCAAAATCTTATTCTGATATAACTTATATTTTAAATTTAATTACAATTTTCTTCAATATTAATTAAATAGTACTTAATGTTAATTACGAAGTATATTGGTTACTCACTATTGATTTATTTTATGCATAGAAGAATATTTTGTCAATACCCCTTAAAAAATATGAACGCTCTCAAAAATTATCACGCTCATTTGACCAGTTATTAAGAGAATATTACCGTTTCGAACAACCACTACAACCACTGCATCCGCCACTTGTAGCCTTCGGGGTTGCATCGAATTGATAGTTGAACATGGATTCTAGCAAGCAAACGGCGTTAGCAGCAATTCCAAGCTCTGCACCGGTAAACCCTAGGCCTTCCTCCGTAGTTGCTTTAATATTAATTCTATCTTCTTCAATATCCAGTGCATTAGCTATTGTTTTTATCATCTCTGGCAGATAGGAAGCCAGCTTAGGTTTCTGTGCAATAATCGTTGCATCAATATTTTCAATAACATATAGTTTATCTTCCAGCATCTTCTTAACCTTTTTTAATAATTCGATACTGGACGCCCCTTTAAACTCTGGATCTGTATCGGGAAAATGCTTGCCAATATCCCCTAAGGCTGCTGCACCTAAAAGCGCATCCATGATTGCATGTACCAATACATCTGCATCCGAATGACCTGAAAGTCCTCTCTCATATGGAATTTTAACTCCTCCAATAATGAGATCTCTATCTTCTATTAATTTATGAACATCATAACCAGTTCCTATTCTCATAAAATTTCCTTACCCTTTCTATTACAATTCATCTAACTCTTTCCACTATACAAGTCTTTTCTATTTTACAAGAATGGGTTGGCAAATACAAGACAGATTCTATTTTGTATATTCATTTATACTAGTTTGCAAGAAAGTTCATATGTTTTACATACCTATTGTTAAAATCTCTATCTTCTGATAGATTCAATTCTTTTGCTATGGCTATGATATGCTCTAATCTATTTTTCATACCTTCATCAGTAAGATACTGAATTGCTCCAATTAAGGAACTGTTGCCAATTGCTTTAATTTTACCCGATAATTCCACTGGTAATAGCCCAATATGAACCGCTTTATCAATATTAATTTTATACCCAAAGCCACCAGCCAAATAGACATTGCCAATCTGCTCATAAGAAATGCCATAGCTTGCAATTAAAGTCTCAATCCCTGCACGTATGGCTGCCTTTGCCAATTGTATTTCTCGTATATCTTTTTGTGTAACAATGATTGGTTCCTCTTGATCCATCGTTTCCATAGTCTTATTGGTCTTAGCAATTGGGAAGCCATGTTCAAAATACGGCTGCTGTAGGAGTCCATTAGCATCAATCAAGTGATTTCTTAAGAGTTCCGATGTTATTTCAAGCACACCAGTTCCGCAGATCCCTACTGCAGGCTTATCTCCAATGGTCTTATACGATACCATTTGCTGCTTATTAACTTCTGCTGTTTCACCATGGGAGCCACCTTCAATTATTACGCTACAGATTGCTCCTGCAACACTTCCACCCCCGCAAGATATATTCCCACCTTCAAATGCCGGTCCAGCAGCTGTAGAGCTAACAATAATCCTCTCTTTCGTGCCTATTGCCATTTCCCCATTAGTCCCAAGGTCAACTAGTAAGCTGGGATTAGTAGATTTATCAAAGTCCGATACCGCAAGCCCTGCGGTAATATCTCCACCGACAAAAGCACTAATCCCTGGTAGTAAGGTTACCGAACTCTCCAAATCATTTGTTCCAAAGAAATCTTTAAACTCTTTTTTAATCCTACCAATATTCACAGGTTTAAATGGATATGCACCTAATCCCATGCAGGAATATCCCATCAACAAATGCCCCATTGTAGTATTGCCTGCAATTGCAATCTTCCTTACTAATTTACGATTGATACCAGATACACGAAGTAGGTGCTCAAAACTTTCCAAAAGATCCTTTCTTATACAATTTCTTAATAGGGTTCTCTTACCGCTATTGGATGCTTTTATTCTTGCAATTACGTCTGCCCCGTAAACTCTTTGCTTATTGATGGTAGTATAGGTCTCAATTATTTTCTTACTAGTTAATCCAACTAGGCATGCGGCTATTGTGGTTGTTCCGATATCAACTGCAATGCCATATTCCTTATCTATGATTTCTTCCTTGCCCATGGATCTATCCTTACTATCTGTAACACTGATGATATCAAAATTGCTTTCATCACCAGAAAGCAAACGAAGCTTGCAATCTTCCTTCGGATAGGCTTGACAAGCCAAACGATACCCCTTGGCAAGCTCTTCCTCATCGATAATCTTACGGTCCTGCGTCGTTATCTCAAGCGTTCCCTCTAATACCTGAACCAAGCATTTCCCACAGGTACCTTTACCTCCGCAGGTTGCAATGCTATAGATACCCTGCCGGTTCATAGCATTCAGTAGACTTTCTTTTTCTTCACAGGTTATGATAGATATTTTATTTCCTCGTACTAATTGAATATATATATTCGCTTTATCCATTCTATATAAAAACCTCTTTTGCTTACTCTCTATCACTAAAAATTCAATGGCTGTCGCATAAATTTATGCATGAAGGCCTAAGTACCGATGGTAACATAGTGTCATTATAGATGCTTTTTTATACATTTACAAGAATAATGCCAGTTACTATCAATAGTAACTGGCATTATTCTGATCTATGGGGGGCATCATTAGTCTTTTAAATTAATTTATCTAAAATTTCTTTTGCTCGAATGATATCTTTTTTCTGTTGCTCACCTGAAATTTCTCTTTCAATGGTAATATCCCCTGGATATCCTATTTCTTTTAATTTAGCAATAAACTTAGGGTAGTTAACCCTTCCCTCACCTAAAGGAACTTCTTTGCCAAGATTTCTTCCATCTGTAGGGTATAATCCATCTTTTCCATGTATTCCAAGAACATATTCGCCAAACACATCCAGTGCGTCAGTTCTAATACTTCAGCATCCTCTGTCCAATCATAAGCAAATTCATAATAATTAGCTGCAGTTGTTCCTGTTTGAAGTGCCATAATATCTGGAGTATCATTGGAATTAATTCTTGCGTTTAATAGTTGCATACCATCACTTGAAGCATGCTGTACTTCAACTTTTACACCTGGGTGTGCTTCCTCAAAACTTTTAACTAATTCTGCATAGCGATCCAATCCATAAGCCTGCCCGTCAAATACGGTTAGAGTTACTTCTTTTGCCTCAGTTTCAGTTTTAGTCTCATCCTTAGTTTCTATTTGAGTATTGTTACCTTCCTTCTTTGTTTCTTTCTGCCCCTCTGATGATCCCCCGCAAGCTACTAATGCAAGTGCCAATAAGCTTGTACAGAAAATCATTGATAATCTCTTTTTAAACATTGCTTAACCCTCCTTAGTTTTTAATATTTATTTACTCAAAGCTTGCTCTAATTCAAGCAAAGCAAGAAGTACTGATTTAGTGCCCTCTGATAATGGAGCAATTCCTACCGGTTTGTTTTCTTCAATACATTCTAAGAAATATTTAATCTCGGAATAATAAGGACCTAAACTTGCTATGTTAATATTTGAGGAAGTATTCTCCACTTCATATTCTGGTGTCAACTCAGGATGTTCAACGGTTCCATTCTTGTGATATACAGTCAAATGTGGGGAATGTAATCTACTACTAACAATCGTTGCTTCCTCAAAACATGCTCTATAATATGCTTCAAATGGCATCTTTGATGAAACATCCCAACTTCCTTCTACATTGGCAAATACATCACCAAACTTGTAACTCGTAATTACTTGGTTTGGCATGCCACTTTCAAAGGTCGTGGAATTTACTGTAATCTCGTCTGGCTCTCCAATCATATATCTTAAGAAGTCCAGATCATGAATATGCAAATCAAGGACAACAGAACCACTCTTATTAATATCGTGGAACCAATCTTCATAACCCCAAGTCACATCTCCACTTACACGGTTCATGACAATAGATTTTAATTTACCAAATTTCTGTTCATCATAAACCTTTTTAAGATATTTATATTCACCGAAGAAGCGAACAACTTGTCCTACCATAACCTTAACGCCAGTTTTCTTTTCTGCCTCCAATAGTCTATCGCAATCCGTTTTTGTAAGGCACACTGGTTTTTCTATAAAGGTATGACAACCTTTCTCCATTGCTGCAATTGCATGGTCAGCATGTAAATAACTCGGTAAACAGATATCAATAACATCAACTTCTGCCTTCTTGATCAAGTCCATTCCTAGGTGATATTTTGTTGCTTCTGGCCATACTTCTGCAGCTTTATCTAAGCATTCCTGTCTGCAGTCTGCAATCGCTGTTACTTCTACATTCATTTTTTCGCTTAAAGCCTTATAGGAAAGATAATGAGTGGTTCCCATTCCTCCACAGCCAATAAGTCCAACTTTCATATTAACCTCCATTTTTTATGACGTATGAATTATTCCGTAGTTTTCGTTCTGAATTATTTATCTCCATTCCAACCTTCAACATTCGAAATGTGCGCTCAGCAGCATTTAAAAGTAACTCATCAGCATTACCCATCGCTTCGTCCAACCCCATAACTGCATTGATTGCTGGCATAATTGAATCTACGCCACATTGGTATATTTCAACGGCTCCTTTGCCCATCCCACCAACAATAGCTATTACAGGGACTCCCTTCTTCTTACAAGCAAGACCGATTCCTGAAATAACCTTTCCTTTCGCCGATTGCCAATCCAACATTCCTTCTCCAGTTATTACACAACAGGTATTCTCTAGTAAATTATCAAAATTAATCTTTTCTAACATTGTGCTAATGCCTGATTTTAGTTTTGCATTAACAAAAAACATTAATGCGGCTCCCAAACCTCCAGCGGCTCCTGCACCTGATTGATTTGAAATCTCTACATAATATTTCTTTTCTATAACTCGTGCATAATTTTTCATGCCTAATTCTAAAAAGTCCAGTTCCTTTTTATTAGCACCTTTTTGTGGTCCATATACATAGGTGGCTCCATTAGGCCCTAGCAAAGGATTTGTGACATCACACATTACAGTAAACTCCGTCTGTGATATTCGCGGATGTATTCCTGAAATATCGATATCTGCAATTTCTACCAGGGATTTTCCAATTGGTTCAACTACCTTCCCATGCTTATCAAGGAATTTAACACCAAGAGCTGTCATTGCTCCAATTCCACCGTCATTGGTACCGCTACCACCAATTGCTATTGTTATCTTTGAAAAGCCTTCATCTAATGCGTCTTTTATCATCTGTCCTGTCCCATAGGTTGTGGTATATAAAGGATTTCTCTTTTCCATAGGGATTAGAGTTAGCCCAGATGCGGATGCCATTTCAATAATTATAGAATCATCATTCAGTATCCCATATGTAGCCTTTATCTCATTACCTAATGTATCCTTGACTCTAACTTCTTTATATTTACCCTTTAGGAATGAGACCATTGCTTCCATTGTTCCTTCTCCACCATCTGCGATAGGAACACCCACTATCTCTAAATCAGGGAACACTTTATAAGCAGCTTCTTTAAGTATCTCGATCACGCGTAAAGAGGATAGGCTTCCCTTAAAAGAATCCGGAGCAAAAATCATCTTCATGCTAATTCCTCCTTCCAAAATCTATTATATGTTTGGGCTTATTTATTATCTACATATGAAGAAACAAAAATAAGCGTGCTCTTTGTATCAAGGATACAAAAACACGCTTTTTAATAATTTTATAGCAAGAATATTAAATTATTTTAAGATAATATTGGAGAAAATTTAAAAATCCTCTATCATTTGCTTTCTGTATTGGATTAATATCAAAGCGTTCCCTAATCTTATTAAAACGAAAAACTAAGGTATTCTTATGAACAAACAACTCTTTGCTACTTTCTACTAAGTTATAGTTGTTACGCTCCAACACTTCTACTGTCTCAATTAATATATTTTTAAATTCATCATCTATAGCATCTTCTAGGATATGGTATATATTGTAGAGTTCAATAATAGGTAATTGTGACTTCATATATTGACCAACATAATCATAAAAATAGTATCCGATTTTATTTGGTTTTGATGTAACATTCTTTTTTAGCCATTGGCAGTGTTGAAATGAAATACTATAACGATCAAATTTGTTTTGAAAAGTTCCAACAAATATTTTGCAGGCGATTTTTTCTTTTCTTATAAAGTTCAAAAAACCGGTTAGATACTCGCCAATCATATATTTATATGTATTAAATAACTCTTCCTTATTCGTATCAAAGTGTTTGAATATAATTAGTTGCTTATCTCCAATCACATTTGAAATGTCTTGGTTGCTGTGATATTCGCCCTTCTTTATTCCAGATAAAATCTCTTGGGTATTTATCTTATTTTCAAAAACAATAAGAATTGGAATGCGAACAACATTATCCTGATATCCTAACTGCTTGGCTAAATCCTCTATCACTTCTGTATGAATTTTTTCACCATAAAGTAAATAATGTAAGAATTGCTCCTTGGAATTTCTTCTTTGAAAAATCTTATCTTTATAAATCTCATACTCCAGTGTAGTCTCTATCGACATTTTTATTATAAGGGCAATCGGCTTGACTTCCTCCGGGTTTCCCGTGATCCCTACGACACCTACCTTCTTCTTGTCGTAACTAAAGGCCATGTTTACACCATTTTTCACTCCAATAAAATCACTATTATCCTCAACAATAATAATATCATCTTCTCCTTAGATAATACGATAGGCTATCTCGTGGAAGCTACCAATTCGCTCTTTGTCTTTGCTGGCAATAATAATTCCTTCTTGATTCATAATATTTACATTGTAATTTGTGAATTCTGTAACTCTTTCTATAAATCTTTCTGCAAAAACTGTATCTATCATTTAGTCTCCTTAATAAGCTAGTCCTATTAATCCGTAAAATCAAACAGTATATGTATTACACTGTTTTTTGCCAAAATGGTGCTCCATAAACTTCTTGAAAAAATCCTGCTGTAGAAGCTGGCTCATTAGCTGCATATAAATGAGAGGTGTCACCAACTCCCTGACATCGAAAATATACTTCACCTTTCACCCTCTCTTCCGTAACAATAGTTGTGATCGAAGCGGGTGCAACATAAAAGCCATGCCATAAGGCTGGAGCAGCTATACCAAGCAAATGGGATAAAATCACACATATCACTCCAAAGTGGCAAAAGATAACGATTGTATCTTGATTGCCTTCACTGCATTTATAATAATTTTGATTTCTATGATAGCCATAAGAAGCTAAAAGCGTATCCATATTTTTTGTAACATTAAAATATTTATCTTTAATATCCCCACTGGCCATAAGGGGACTTTGTAACCATTTATCTTTATCGTAGATGAAAGGTTGATTTGTCCAAGCTGCAGGCATCAAATCCCAAGGAATTCTATGTTCTTTCGTTTGTTCGTCTATTATGTAACCCGGAAACTCCCGTAGCCAGTCATAAATAGTTGCTTCTCTATTAAGCCTTTTTAATGTATCACTAGCTGTAGCCTTAGCCCGACCCAAGGGGGAGCAATAGTAGTCGCGGACTTCAATCGTTTCTAGATAATCTGCCAATATCTTTGCTTCCTTAAAGCCTTTTTGTGTGAGAGAATCATGTTTATAATCGGGCTCACCATGACGTATAAATAAAATTTTCATAGATAAATATCCCCTTTTCCGGTTTTTTTGTTCAATATGTCTAATACTTATTTATTATAGCAATATATGTCGAAATGTCAAACAAGATGTAAAAGAAGCATTGGACATTCAGATTAACTTAATATATATCTGCAAAGAATATAGAAGCAGAGCAATTTCCTTAAAAAAATGCCGACTGAGTTATATATCATACTCAGTCGGCATTATACTCACTATCAGCGTTCAACAGGATTGACTATCTCATCACAATCCGAACTAAAAATGGATCTGATTACGTTCATTATATAAGGTTCGATAGCCGAAATTCAATGCACAAAATACGGTTAGGCAAACCGATGTACAAATGGCAATCATAATCGCAATTTGGTACATAATCGCCGTCGTCGGTTCCGTTCCAGAAAGTATTTGTCCGGTCATCATGCCAGGTAGGGAAATGATACCCATGCCGATCATATTGTTCATCGTCGGAAGCAAGGCAGTTTCCAGTGCACTGTTAACAAAGGGAAGTAATATTTTCTTTGGTTCAACCCCCAAATTTAAGAGCGCATCAATTCTATTCCTTTGACTTTTTAAATTTTCTGTAAAAGTTTTCATTCCAAGAGTAACACCGGTCATGGAGTTACCAATAATCATACCTGCAAGTGGTATCGTATATTGCGGATTAAAGAAACTCTCTCCCACAACTACTAATACAAAGTATGCAAGAATAAATAGTCCTGAAAGGGCCAGAGATAAAGATATTGCAATTTTAAAATTTCGGTTTATTTCCCTGTTTTTCGAAAGCACTCTCCCAATTGAGAATATAATCATAGCTATTAAATACAAAATCACAAATAGAGGATGAGGTTTTTTAAAAACATAGGTAAGAATAAACCCTGCAAGTACCAATTGAACTGTCATTCTTAAACTGGCAACAATGAGAAATTTCATCTGGTTAATTTTCGATTTCTTCATAATTGCCAAAATAATAATCAAAAGCAAGTAGATTAAACTAAATTGCATTATATTTAATTTAATAATACTATTCATTATCCCCCTCCTCTCCAATCCGAATAATATTTTCTGCAAATGTATCAACAATTTGATTATCATGGCTAACAATAATAATTGAGATTTCCTTTTCTTTGCAGAAATCAACTATATTCTGAATTACCTTTTTACTATTTTCTTTGTCCAAAGCGGAGGTTGGTTCATCCAACATGATAACTTTGGGTAAAAAGGATAAAAAGATTGCCGTATAAACTCTTTGTCTCTCTCCACCGGACATGGTTGTACAATCCTTATCGAAAGGAAATTGGATTTGACACATCCGCAAAAACTTACTCATATATTCTTCGCTCGGTACTTCCATTCCCCTATATTCATAAAATTGCCGGAAATTATCCCGAATGGATGAATCAAACAGATAAACGGACTGACTGATTAAGGATATTTCTTTCCTTAATTCTATGGTATCTATTTGGGTTAACCGCTGACCATTGTAGAAAATCTCCCCTCCACTAGGTGTCAACATACCATTGAATAGTCGAAGCAGAGTGGATTTACCCGCACCACTGCTACCCACGATAAAATTAACTTTATCTTTTAGTATTTGAATATCCTGATAATGTATATTGTTTAAAAAAGATAATTTTTTTGTTTCTAAGATCACATTAGGCATTATTCACCAACTTTCTATATAAGAACAATATATTAATATATGGCTTTTTCGCATATTATACTCTTCATATGCTAAATAAAACACTCATCATTTTGTAGTATACCTTAAATATTTACTAAGCTATACACAGTTTATTACAAATACTATCATAGGCTATTTTTAATTCTCTGTCTAGTTTGGTTAAAAGGTGTTTATTCTATATCGAAATAGATAATTTTATAAAGTTGTAAAAACAAAAATAGAGTTATAAAACTAGAAATTAGTTTTATAACTCTATTGAATAATAGCGAAGGAGGGATTTGAACCCCCGACACCACGGGTATGAACCGTGTGCTCTCGCCAACTGAGCTACTTCGCCATATGGGACCTATAGGGCTCGAACCTATGACCCTCTGCTTGTAAGGCAGATGCTCTCCCAGCTGAGCTAAGATCCCGGAAGCAAAATACGATCCATGCATATGCGCTAGATTATTCGACATTTTACTTTGTTTTGCGCCTCTCGAAAAGGCACTTTTCTATTATATCCAGAGGATAATCTTTTGTCAAGAGGAAACTTTTATTTTTTTAATAAATCTAAATCGCGTAATAATTTTTCTTTACTTCATTAATTCTTCAACGTCTCCTAGGCATTAGGTGTATTGCCATTCCTCCGATATCCTCCACTGCCTCCGTGATTGCCTCCTCATATGTTGGATGTGGCCGAATAACAGATGCTAAATCCTGGCTCGTTAAACCATTGGCAATTGCTGTAGCCAATTCACCTACCATATCCGTTGCCCTTTCACAGAAAAGGGTCGCTCCTATAATACGGCCGCTTGCAGTATCTGATATTACTTTGACAAAACCTCTCTCTCCGGTAGATAAGATGGTCTTACTATTACCTAACATTGGATATTTACCAACTTTAATTTCTAAGTCATTAGCCTTTGCTTCTTCCTCTGACATTCCCACCACAGCCACTTCGGGTGAAGTGTAGATACAAGATGGAATGATATCCAAATGGATTGAAGGGGTTTGATTATTCATGATTTCTACCGTAGCAATCCCCTGTGCCGATGCCGCATGGGCAAGCTGTCTGCCTTTTATAACATCTCCAATAGCATAGATATTATCTATACTTGTTTGAAATTTTTCATTAACTTTTATGTGTGCTCCATCCATAGCTATCGAAATGTCATTCCCAAACAATCCTTCTGTATTTGCCCGTCTTCCTACGGCTACTAATATCCCTTTTGCAGAAGTGGACTTTTGCCCACTCTTTTCTTCATATTCGCAAATTAGGCTATTGTCTGAATCCTCAATAATTTTAACTACCTTCGCTTTCGTATGGATAATTGCTCCTTTTTTCTTAAGATTCATAGCAACACTCTGGGATACTTCCTTTTCCATATTGGGAAGGATTCTATCCGCCGCCTCAATAATTTCTACGGCTGAACCCATCTCTAGGTAAAAGGTAGCCAACTCAATTCCAATCACACCACCACCAATAATAATCAGCTTTGAATAAAGCTGATCCCTTTGTGATAGAAGTTCATCACTAGTTATCACATTCTTTGAGTTTATTCCTTCTATAGCAGGAATGATTGGATTAGAGCCGGTGGCGATAAGAATACGATCAGTTGTAAGAAAGGTTTCTTCATCCGCATTCTGAATACGTATGCTATCTGCATCCATAATGGTGGCATTTCCTTCAATAATTGTAACCCCGTTTGATTCTAATAGGGATTTCGTCCCCTTACGAATCTTATCTACAACCTGGTCCTTACGGTCCTGAATCCTGTTTAAATCATAGCTCAGTCCAGAACAATGTATCCCCAGCTCCTGAAATTCTTTGGCTATTGCATACAGGTGGGAACTATACATTAAAGTTTTAGTTGGTATACATCCTCGATTTAGGCAAGTTCCACCGATTTCTCTTCTCTCAACGATTGCTGTCTTCATGCCCATTTTCGCCGCTTTGATTGCTGCAACATAACCTCCAGGCCCGGATCCAATTACTATTAAATCATATCTTTCCTGCATACTTCCCTGCCACCTTTCTAGCATACTCGATTACCAAGGAGAGCTTAATTTCCTCCTTTATTTCATTTAAACTACCATCTATCGATATCCGGTAGAAATTACTTGTTTATTTTAAAACTCTTCCCTAATTAATGTTATGATATCTTCTTGTATCACTTTAGTATTCTCATCCACTGGCATTTCATGCAAAACTTCTTCCATAGTATCTGCGGTAAATGATTTTCCTATTATATGGGATGAGATTTGTTCTATATATTCCGTATATAAAGAATCAGAGTAAACAGCGCATTCTTTAATAATTCCTGCCACAACACAAAACTGTAATTCGATATTGCCCCATGAAAATCTGCGTCCAAAGGTATCGCTAAATTCTATTTTCCGACCAAAGATCCATTCCCAAGACGAGAACTTCTCAACCCCTTTGTCGATCTCCTTATCATTTATTAACTCCAGTTCCAAAGGCTGGGGATGAAGTCCATAAACTTTGCCAAAGGCTAGAATCAATTCTTCTTTCATGGTATCTATGTTCAAATCCGGCCGATACTCCTGCAAATTCACAACCCGGGATCTAACAGAGTCAACACCTTTAGATACCAGTTTATCCTTTGCTACATTTAGGTAATGGGAAAGCATACGCATATCTACATGGACTAATATGGTTCCATGATGATAATTATGTATACCATCGGAATAAAAAGCATTACCAGAGAATTTCCTACCATCCACCGTGATATCATTACGTCCTGATTTTTCAGCCGGAATTCCAAGATGGTTCACGGCTTTTAAAATAACTTCCAACTGTTTTTCAAGATCATAATTCTCTTTACGAACGAGGAAAGTAAAATTTAGATTTCCCAAATCATGAAATACAGCTCCACCTCCAGATAAACGGCGAGCTAATTTTCCACCGTCCTTCTCTAATTCTGTGAATTTGCATTCTTTCCATGGATTCTGATTCTTCCCTATTACGACGGTTTTTTCATTCTGCCATAGGTATAGGATACATTCCTGCTCTCCTACATTCTTTAATAAATACTCTTCAAGAGCAAGATTTGCATATGGATCGTTTTCCTTACTGATAATATATCGAATATTTGTAATCAAGTTCTTCCTCTTTCTATCCTCACATGAACTTCATGAACTTTATTTAGGCATATACTCTTATCAAAACATCTAAATTTGTATCTAAAATTTCTATCTTTAATAATCGATTGGTTCGAGAAATTACATCCGAACCAATCATCTTTTTAAATATTATTTGAAATTATAATACTCTTAAATATTGTAAGCTAATATATCGCTTTTCGATCTAGTTGGATGCACCATCATAACGATATCTTAGTACTGGCTTACGTGCTGCTGCAACTTCATCCGGCCTTCCAATTATCGTATTCCTTGGATAATCACGCATGGCCTCTGGATGATCTACGGCTTCTTTATAAATCTTTTTGTAAATTTCTATAACCTCATCCAATGTTTCTTTTGTTTCCGTCTCCGTCGGTTCCACCATCAATGCTTCCGGAATAATTAATGGGAAATACATGGTTGGTGGGTGTATTCCATGATCCAGCATTGCTTTAGCAATATCCAAGGCCGTAACACCTTTCTCCTTCTTTAATTCTTCTAGAGAAATCACAAACTCATGCATGCATTTATCTGGAAATGGAATCGGATAGGTATCCTTTAAATGATGCATCATGTAGTTGGCATTGAGTACTGCACTTTCCGAAGCATGTTTTAACCCTTCCTTACCAAGGGTCAAAATATAGGTGAGAGCCCTGACTACAACCAGGAAATTTCCGTAGAATGCTTTTACTCTTCCTATACTACCTTCTTTATTGAATTCCAAGTGATAGTTTCCATCGTCATTTTCAATTATGCATGGACTTGGAAGATAATCTGCTAGGATTTCCTTACAACCAACAGGTCCGCTTCCAGGCCCTCCTCCTCCATGGGGAGTGGAAAATGTCTTATGAAGGTTGAGATGCACAACATCAAACCCCATATCTCCCGGCCTTGCAATACCCATGATTGCATTTAAATTCGCTCCATCGTAGTAATTTAAACCACCTGCTTGATGAATTATTTCCGTAATTTCTAATATATTCTCTTCAAATAATCCCAGTGTATTGGGATTAGTCAACATAAATCCAGCCGTATCATCACCAGCAGCTTTTCGAAGTTCCTCAACATCTACGTAACCATCCTTAGTCGAAGGAACATTAATAACTGTAAAGCCAGCCATAACAGCACTAGCTGGATTGGTGCCATGGGCAGAGTCAGGAACAAGAATTTTATCTCGTTTCACATTACCTTTGGCTTCATGATAGGCTCTTATTAATTGTAAACCGGTATACTCACCGTGGGCACCTGCTGCCGGCTGGAATGTAAACCGATCCATACCGGTAATCTCACTTAAATACTTCTCCGCTAGTACCATTACCTCAAGGCATCCCTGAATAGTATGCTCCGGCTGAAGTGGATGGATATCGGCAAATTCCGGCATTTTAGCAATCTCTTCATTAATCTTGGGATTGTATTTCATCGTACAAGAACCCAAAGGATAGAAACCATCGTTGACACCGAAGGTACGTTTCATAAGTTCAGTATAATGGCGGCTTAGTTCAGTTTCACTTACCTCTGGCAGATGAAGTTCTTGCTTTCTTTTATGTTTCTCACCTAATTGGATAAGAGGAACATCACTTGGTGGCAGAAGTGTGCAACCTCTCCCTTCCATACCCTTTTCGAATATTAGTTTCATACCGCCACCTCCTTAAGAATAGCAACTAAAGTATCTATCTCTTCCTTGGTATTTACCTCGGTTGCGCACCATAGAATATGGCCTTCATGCTTTCCGGTAAGCGGATATCCACCAAGAATTCCATGTCGTTCCAGTTCACCTAGTACTTTATTCACATTGCCAGGGCAAGAAGTTACAAATTCGTTGAAATATTCTCCCTCATAAACCATCTTAAAACCATTAATTTTGCAAAGTTGATCTGCTAGATAATGAGCTTTGGACATGGATAACATCGCTGCCTGGGTAAGTCCCTTGCTTCCCATAGCATCAAGATAAACCGCTGCTGTCATGGCGCAAAGTGCTTGATTAGAACAAATATTACTAGAGGCTTTCTCCCTACGAATATGTTGTTCTCGGGCCTGTAATGTTAGTACAAATGCCTTTCTCCCTAAGGCATCCTTCGTTTCACCAACAATTCTTCCCGGTAGCTTACGCATCAGCTTCTCTTTGGACGCCATAAATCCAAGGTAAGGACCGCCAAAACTCAGTGGTATCCCCAGTGGCTGTCCTTCTCCAATAGCAATATCTGCACCATACTCTGCTGGTGTTTTCAGAATTCCTAAGGAAATAGGATTACAACTAATAATATATTTTGCCCCGCAACCTTTGGCTAGGGCACCTATTTCATCACATTCCTCAAGTTGACCATAATAATTGGGTTGCTGTATAAGAAGGCAAGCTGTACGATCATCTAACAGTTCCTCTAATTGTTGCTGATCTGTTTTCCCCTGATTGCTGGGCGCTACTACCACCTCAATATCCAGCCCACTGCAATAGTTATTAATCACTTCAATCGTATGGGGGTGTAAGGTTTCTGTAAGCACTACTTTTCTTCTTTTTCGCTCAAGGCACATAACAATAGCTTCTGCCGCCGCAGTAGCTCCATCATAGACAGAGGCATTAGCAACATCCATACCGGTCAGTTCACAAATCATTGTTTGAAATTCATAAATCGACTGCAGTACACCCTGACTAATCTCCGCTTGATAAGGAGTATAAGAAGTAACAAACTCCTCCTTTGAGGTGATTTGTTTTACTATGGAAGGAATATAATGCCGATAGGCTCCTGCTCCACGAAAAATAGATTTAAATACATTGTTTTTTTTCCCTATTTTTCGCATTCGATTACTCACTTCCATCTCGGATAATCCGGAGGGTAAATTCAATTCTCTATTCAAACGAACTTTTTCTGGTATAAGGGTAAATAAATCCTCTATTTGTTCCTTGCCAATCGAATGAAGCATTTCCTGCTGTTCTTGTAAGGTATTTGGTATATAGCTTCCCATCCTATCCCTCCCTGCTTATGAAATCGTTGTATTCATCCTCCGTCAATAATTCTTCCTTTTCGCTCACCTCTTCCACTTCAATAAGCCAGGCTTCCATAGGGTCTGAATTAATTAGTTCTGGTTGATCTAATAGTATTTCATTTACTTTGCTTACAATTCCAGTTACGGGGCTGTATACATCAGATACTGCTTTTACAGACTCTACATCCGCAAAGGGTTCCCCTGCTGTTACCTCATCACCCTCCTCTGGAAGATTTACGAATACGAGATCACCTAACTCGCTTTGTGCGTAATCTGTAAGGCCAATCCTAACAACGGTTTCATCAAGAAATTGCACCCACTCGTGGCTTTCGCTAAATAAAAGTTCTTGCTTCATAATGATTTCCTCCTGTTCGATATTAAACATATTTATTTAATTGCTTAATCACAATATTTTCCCAATTAATTGTATGGCAAATATGAAGGCAGACGCTTAACTCTTATATCTAATAAATCATAGGATACTATCGCTTATAAAAAGGTAAGCTTACAACTTCTGCTGCTATCCTTCTTCCTCTAACCTCTACTTCTACCTGTCTACCAATTTCCGTATAGGATATATCTAATAATGCCATGGCAACTGCTTTACCAAGGTATGGACAATGGGTTCCAGATGTTGTAGTTCCAATCTGCATTTCTCCTATATAAACAGGGCAATTTTCCCTAACAATACCCCTACCTGTAATCGACAAGCCAACCCTCTTACGTGTAAGCTCCCTATTTTCTAAAGCCGCCTTCCCAATAAAATCCTCTTTATCAATTTTAACAGTGAACCCAATACCGGATTCTATTGGCGTTATATCATCATCCATCTCATGCCCATATAGAGGCATTCCCGCTTCCAACCGTAAGGTATCTCTCGCTCCCAATCCACATGGGATTAATCCTTCCTTTGTTTCCTCATCACCACTTACATTGCCTTTTGGATTACCAGCCTCCATCAGAGCATCCCAAAGCTTAGTGGCTTCCTCAGGCTTACAATACAATTCATATCCATCTTCACCGGTATATCCAGTCCTTGAAACCAAGCAATTTACCCCAGCTACAGATACATTATCCGTAAATGTATAATATTTAACCGGTAACTTCGAAGAATCAGCGAGCTTTTTCAGTATTACTTCGGAATTAGGACCTTGAAGGGCAAGCTGGGCTACTTCATCTGAGATATCCGTAAATTCAACATCACCAAATAAATGTGCTTTTATCCATTCGACATCCTTGTGACGGTTCGCTGCATTAACAACAACGAGGTATGAATTCTCATTTTTACGATAGATTAGTAGGTCATCAACCACTCCGCCACTATCATTACACATGGGGCTATACTTTACCTGACCATCGACCATTTTGCTACAATCATTAGTAACTAACCTCTGGATATTATCCAATGCATCCTTACCCGTAAATGTTACTTCACCCATGTGAGATACATCAAATAGTCCTGCTGCCGTGCGAACCGCCATATGTTCCTTAATTACACCTGTTTGGTATTGTACTGGTAAAAGATAGCCTGCATAGGGTACAATTTTCCCTTTGTACTGCAGATGCTTATCATAAAGGGGTGTTTTTTTCTCCATATTTATCCTCATTTCTACGCTGCCTTTTGCTTATTACAAGTTTGTAGCGCAGCGCTAATACAAACTTGCACGCGAATTAATATTCACATTGTAAAGATTCAATTTCTTCATAATATCCTCCAATTCACTTAGATAATACTAATATAGTGTATTCATTACACTTTGACACTTAATTAATTGAAAGCATCAAAAACCTAGATCCGCCTGTAAAAAACTTTAACTCCTTAATCATATATTCTATCAAGTACTTTCAAATTTAAACTTAAATTGTCATTATTTTTGTAAGAAAAAAGACGTACTGATTTCACAAACTATTAACATGTTAATATTCCTGCAATAATCAATACGTCTAGTCGATTTACCTGGGGGCCTTTTCCATGGCAATTTGCTCCATTATAATATGGCTAATAGGCAAATGTCAACATTTTTAATGCTTATATTCTATTTTTACTGTGAACTTTGACTATATTTTATCAAAGAACAGGATACACCTAAACAATTATCTTTTCAAAAGCAATTCGTTTGCTTTGGTCTTCCAAATAGATTACTCCACAATATTCAAAACCATACTTATACAAGAACTTCTGCATCGATTGATTCTCCTCATGGGTATCTATTTTAATGCTATACACCCTTCTTTCCATACACATTCTCTCTACTTGATCCAGAATAATTGATGATACCCCTTGCCCCTTATACTCCTCACGTACAGCAATTCTGTGTACAACAGCGTAAGGCCCATTACTCTTCCAATCACCTTCATAAATCCGATTATATGTTTTCTCTCCATCAAAGGAAACTGCAACTGTTCCAAGAATAACTCCATCCTTTACCAATACATAACCAATCTGATCCTGGATATCCTTCTTTATAGTCTCCATATCTGGATAGTTATTCTGCCACTGATCTATCTCCTGGCTTTTGAGATAAGCCTGGGCTTGTCTTATAATTTCTAGGATACCATCGGCATCCGCTAATGTAGATTTACGAAATTCCATATAATTCTCCTCGTATATTAAATTTTCTCAGTAATGTATCTTTTACCTAGCTAATAAATTTTTCTATAATTTCATCAACAGTAATTTCTCCGTCAACCAATGTTTCTATAACAGGATTGTCATTTTTAATATCCAAACTCCAATACTGCCTTGCCTTTTCAATACCCTATCAATTATTTTTTTGCATGTTATAACTCTATTATAGACTCCATTATGGTTGTTGTCATCAAATACAAATTTTTGTCCTATTATCATGGGTTTTTCAGTTACAACATGATATACATATAAATTCATTAAATATTCTCCTATTCACCCCAATATATGGTGATATATTATATTACTTCATGCTAAAAATCAATATCATTTACTGCACAAGATGAACTGACTTGCCAATTCACTTGTCATGAATCACAAAATGGGTATACAAAACGGATCATAAGCTTTGCATACCCATATACTTTCATCTGATTAAATCCAAATAAATTTAGTTTGCTATTTAATTAATAAATCACTCTATATCATTCATCATTCCAATAAATAATATCGCTCCAGTATCCTTATCTCGGATAATAAATAGGAAAGGCACATCCACAATAAAATCAATGGGTGGATCAAGAGGCATTGCCGTTGTCACAACTTCAATTCCGGTTGCTGCAGCTGCTTTCGTCCCCCACTCTTCTACTTGTATCTTTGCCATATGACTAACAGCACCTACGAAAAGGTCGTCACCGATTAAACCAAAGTCTGCACTACTTTCGTCAAATGCATCCACCATTCCTAGTTCTTGCAATGCATTATTTAAATTAACGGTTCCATATTCCATTTCAAACTTCGGTAATGCTAAAGTTCCCAACTCATGTTTAGCGGCTTTATCAAGTTTTGATAGAAAGCCAGTTATATCCTCGGTCATAAGTGTATCATAGATTTCCCCTATGGTTGTATTGGCGGTATCTTCTGGAATAATAACATTCATAACCATTCGTTCATTCCCATAAGGGATCTCCACACCACGTAACCCATTTTCAGAGAAATAACGATATTCTTCCTCATGAATAAACATCATATCCACCATTTGAACTCCATTTATTCCATTGAATTGGTACTTTCTAGTCTGATCTTTTTGAAATGGGTAGGTCCACTTTCCATTGAAATATATTGCATTGGCTAGAAAAAGCCTCAGATTATTTTTATCCTGGAATTCTTGAAGAAATGGATCAATCATTCCATCGGTATGATTTGATACCCACTTATTTACATCATCTAAGGTCTGATCCTCGCGAAAATCCACTTGGAAGATATCTGCATTATAATATTGACGAACTGGTGAAAGCAATGCCGTATCAATAGTCTCACTAAAGTCAGCATCCTTTGATAACCAAATGGAATTAGCAACATTCAAAGTCACCTTAGAATCCGCCTTGCCTAAACCATCTATAAGATATCTTGCATTGGCATTCATGTAGTCATTAGCTTCTTTATTGTATTCACTTGTATAATTTCTAAGCCGATCATATCCTAGCACTTGTGCCATCTCTACCCTTGTTTCCTCATCGGCACCATTATATAACATGGATAAGGCAAGCGATATACTATAAGGGGAAATGAATACATTGTCATCTCCCGTAAGTTGATCAAATATATCATAAGCGAATCCATTTAGTCCATCGATATAAGCTTTATCGAGTTCTTCAACTGTAAGAATTTCATCTTCCCCTTTGAATAATTTCACATCATTAATTGGCTCAGCTACACGAGTAGCCACACCACAAGCAACGAGTGTACTGGCAACCATAACAAAACTTATAAATATAGCAATCCATTTCCTTCTCATTAATAAACCCTCCAATACTTCTGTTACAAGTAAATATTATACCAGTATATAGAACTACAGTAAGTAAACCTAGCTTTGTTGGAATCCTTCACCGATTAGACGCACCTTCCCAATTATTGGTTCCATAAATTAAAAAGAGCCTGTTTTTTACATACTTAAATGATGGATATCTAAATTAAGGTATGTTTAAAAATAAGCTCCATTTATAATAATTATTTATATTTTTTTCTATTCTTCATTTTTCAGATTGCCGTATTCTTTAGAAGACAGATTGTATGGTCCAAGTTTCATAATGCCATTTTTATATTCAAGAATACTAATGCAAGTGTTTTTTAGCTTGATTTTCTCAGAAGTAATCTTTCCATCGGTAAATTCATCTAATACCGCACGGATGGATGCACCATGGGATACCAATATAATGTCCTCGTCATAAAACTTTTCTGTACATTTCTTGATACATCTCATCATACGATCAAGGATCACATCCCAAGGTTCCTTATAATACACTTGTCCTGAATCTAGGAATGCCTTTCTCTCCTGGGGAGTCAGTCCGGAGATTTTATCAAAATCCCGTTCGATCAGGTCCTCTTCGATTAGGACCTTATTAACACCTACCGTTTCAGCAATAATTTCAGCCGTCTTCTTTGCCCTTACAAGTGGGCTTGCAATCACGGCCGCATACGCTTCTCCTTTTAATGCCTGTCCACAGATTAAAGCCTGCTGTAAACCAGTCTCATTTAAAGGTATATCCTCTCTTCCCTGATATCTCCCTTGTTTATTCCAGTCCGTCTCCCCATGGCGAATTAATAATATTCTCATATGTATACTCCTACTTCATCTTCTTTTTAGAATTGATATGTTTATATTATAGTAGCACACTGCTCACAAAAATCAAAGAATTGCGTGTTGAGCAACTGTATGCAGTCGTTGGTACTTTGGCTGCCTTCTTTGCAGCATTATGTACCACTACGTACTGCATCCAAGTGGGAACGTGTTGCGAATGTAATATGTTTCTTCTTTCTTGTACACAGTCCATCTAATTAATAATCGGCAAACACTCCATCAAGGCTCCAAAATTATATTTCCAATACTCTTCTGCAAGCAGTTCTCTTGTTTTCTTAGAATTCCCAAGATATTTTACTCCTTTTCCAATCTCAATCGTTATGGTTTTAAAGGTTTTGTTTGGCGCTTTTATCTTAAACTTCGCATTATCCATATCATTAATTTGCATAAGTAATACTTCTTTTTTCCCATCTATTAGTACACAGAAGCCAGCAGCCGGTGAGAATTTACCTCCAGCGGAAATAGAAAATGCATAGTCCGTTATCGTTGCAGCTCTTCCGGTTAGTCCAAATTTAGGTTCATCTTTTACAACTTTATATTTTCTATCAGTATTTCCAGTATTCAATATACTTAATATATCATCCCTAAGATCTACACTTAGATAGGATTGACTTTTTAGTCCCCACCCCTTACCTGCATAGATTTCAGAACCTTGCTGATGCATATCAATTAAGCATTCAGCCTGTTCTACAACAGTATAATGATAAATCCATTTCATCATTGCTTTTGTTTCCTTATTGGATCCCGCATGTTCTCCTCCATAATTAATAAAACCAGGTTTACTTACCACACTATAATTTAATTTATTCCCCTTTGACACTTGCCCCCATGATAGTGTCGGGAAATTTCGATTCCCATCTGTTCCGTTGCTATATGCTTTCCATAACTGACTGGAACTCTTCCACTTCTCCGGCTCGTTAATCAAGGCTTCCCTACCATCTACATTAATTATTGGAACTGCAACGAACTTATTGCGATATAGCATATTCATGATTTCTTTGTCCGTCTGTGCCTTTTGTACAAGATCAACAAACATTTTAACTAGGAAGGTTCCACCGGCAAATTCTCTAGCATGGACCTGACGGTAAACATGTACACCTTGTTATTCATATCCTCGTCCATATCGATCTCTATGGCATATAGATCTCTGCCCTCCGTAGATTTTCCAATCTGATAAAGATATACCCCATCGTACCTGGATAATTTCTTTAGAGTATCAACATAACTGTCATAATTCATAGTCTCGGTAATATCAACCTTAATCTTCTCAGGCTCTCCATTATAGTCAGTAACATCAATCCATTCCTGATTCATCGTTTCCTTATATTCCTCAAATGGCATGCCAGGTGTATGTAACATACCATATTTCGCTACACGTTTCCGAAGTTCTTCAAAGGGCAACTGCTTTTCACTTAAACCTGTAGTACTCTCCGCAACATAATCATGTTCTTTCATAAGCTCTAGCGTAGGAGGTAGAATTGGGTCTGGTTCGGGAGTTAATAATGGTAAGGTAAGGGATGATTGTTCAAGGGTACTATGTGATTGGGGATTTGTATTGTGCTTGATCATTGCAAGAAGTGCTAAAGTAAGTACTAAAATTACAACAATAACATCTGTGAATACTCTTTGATTTATGACGTGTCCTTCCTTTCTATTATAGAATTATATTTTTCTATACAATATGCAGGTTACCTTATTATATGAAAAATTTAGATATACGAAAGGAATTGATACTTAACACATAATCCAAATGCAAAATAAGCATAGATATCCACTGACTATGCAGTTTTATCTATGCTTATCCACATATCTATATATTGGTTTGTTGATATAACTAAACTGGATTCTTAATTAGGAATTTACTGAGACAATCTTTCCATTGCTCTCTAAGATCTCTTTCACTTCCTGAAGCGACTCAGCACTCGGTTCCTTTGTATCTGTCAGTTTATATTCCAAACCAAGTTCTTTCCATTTGTATTCGCCCATCTTATGGAAACCAAGAAGTTCAATCTTAGACACATTAGGGTAATTATCAAGATACGCTGATAATTCTTTCACATTATCAAGATTATCAGTTAGTCCGGGTATCAATACATATCTAACCCAAGTATTAATCCCCTTATCCCGGAGATAATCTAAAAATTTTAAGGTTGGATTAAGTGATACACCTGTAATAATTTTATAGGAATTAGGATCGAAATTCTTAATATCTAACATAACAAGATCGGTATATTCAAGAACTTCTTGTACCCAGCTGTTCCAAACAAAACCAGAGGTATCTATCGCTATGGAGATACCCTTTTGCTTTAGAATCTTGCATACCTCAAGAATAAATTCAGCCTGTAATAAAGGCTCACCACCGGTAAATGTAACGCCACCGCCGGAGAAATCCATATAGGATTTATATTTTAAAATTTCAGTAGCCAACTGCTCTGGGGTATACTCGTCACCTTTATCAACTTCCCAAGTATCCGGATTATGGCAAAACTGACATCTTAGCGGACATCCTTGCATAAATACAACAAAACGAATGCCCGGTCCATCTACGGTTCCGAAGCTCTCTAAGGAGTGTATACGTCCAATTCTGCTCATCCAATCACCAGCCTTTCAGGGCTAAACATTCGTAAATTACAAGTAATGGAATAAAAGTACAATCTTATTTTATTACTAAGGATTAAAAATACCGAGGCATTTTTAATGCCTTGGTATTTTGTATCATACTATTATGCTTTTATCTCTCGTGGAAAGTTCTATGGATAACATCCAATTGTTGCTCACGGTTAAGTTTAACAAAGTTAACTGCATAACCAGACACACGAATTGTAAGCTGAGGATATTTTTCTGGATGATCCATTGCATCAAGTAAAGTTTCACGATCAAACACATTGACATTGATATGATGACCATTGCTATTGAAATATCCATCTAATAATCCAGTTAGGTTAATAATTCTCTCCTCTTCGTTCTTACCTAATGCTTTAGGAACAATAGAGAAGGTATAAGAAATTCCATCCTCTGCATGTTTGTATGGAAGTTTTGCTACGGAAGCCATAGAAGCGATTGCTCCATTCTTATCTCTTCCATGCATTGGATTTGCACCAGGTGCGAATGGATCGCCAGCCTTACGGCCATCTGGTGTACTACCAGTCTTCTTACCATAAACAACGTTAGAAGTAATGGTTAAGATAGACAATGTCTGTTTAGCATTACGATAGGTCTTAACCTTACGAAGCTTATTCATAAAGCGTTCTGTAACTTCGATCGCAATCTGATCAACACGCTCATCATTATTACCGAATGCAGGATAGTCACCCTCGATCTCGTAATCCACAGCAAGACCTTCTTCATTACGAATAACTTTAACCTTTGCATGTTTAATTGCGGACAAGGAGTCTGCAACAACAGAAAGTCCAGCGATTCCGCAGGCTTCTGTACGAAGGATATCAACATCATGTAGAGCCATTTGAAGTCTCTCATAGTTGTACTTATCATGCATATAATGGATTACATTTAATGTGTTGATATATAGCTCTGATAACCAGTCCATAACTTGATCGAACTTCGTAATAACTTCATCATAATCTAAATATTCACTTGTTACTGGTGCAAACATAGGTCCAACCTGCTCGCCGGATTTCTCGTCTTTACCACCATTAATTGCATAGAGAAGTGCCTTCGCTAGGTTTGCACGAGCACCGAAGAATTGCATCTGCTTACCAATTCTCATTGCGGATACGCAGCAAGCAATACCGTAGTCATCGCCCCATACCTCTCTCATGATATCATCATTTTCATACTGAATTGAGCTTGTATCTACGGATACCTTAGCACAGAATTTCTTGAAACCTTCTGGAAGCTGATTAGACCATAGCACAGTTAAGTTTGGTTCTGGAGCTGGTCCAAGGTTATACAATGTGTGTAGAACACGGAAGCTACTCTTTGTAACAAGAGTTCTACCATCAACACCCATACCACCGATGGATTCTGTTACCCAAGTAGGATCACCAGAGAATAGGTCATTGTATTCAGGAGTACGAAGGAAACGAACCATACGTAATTTCATAACGAACTGATCCATTAATTCCTGAATTTCTTCCTCGGTAATCTTACCGTTCTTAAGATCTCTCTCATAGTAAATATCAAGGAATGTGCTGACTCTACCAAGACTCATTGCAGCACCATCTTGCTCTTTTATTGCGCCAAGATATGCAAAATATGTCCATTGTGTTGCCTCAAAGGAGTTCTTAGCAGGCTGACTGATATCATATCCATAGGAAGCTGCCATCTCCTTTAGCTGTTTTAATGCTTTAATTTGTTCAGAAAGCTCTTCTCTCAAACGGATATCTGGTGATCCAAGGGTAGGTCTTTCTAATAATTTTTTCTGTTCAAGTCTATCTTCAATCAAACGGTCTACACCATAGAGAGCAACACGACGGTAGTCTCCAATGATACGTCCACGTCCATATGCATCTGGTAATCCCGTAATAATACCAGAATGTCTTGCCTTACGCATTGCTTCGGTATAAGCGTCAAATACACCGTCATTATGTGTCTTACGGCTATTTACATAAATATCTTCCGTTGTTTTATCTAAAGTATATCCATAGGATTCCAAAGCCTTTCTTACTACACGGATACCACCGTTTGGCATAATACCTCTTTTTAGTGGCTTATCTGTTTGGAAACCAACAATAACTTCTTTCTCTTTATTAAGGTAACCAGGACCAAAAGCAGTAATCGTAGAAGGTTTTTTAGTCTCAGCATCAATTATACCCTTCTTTGTCTCTTCCTTCATTAATTCAGATACTTCATCCCAAAGCTCTGTCGTTCTTTTAGTTGGTCCTACTAGGAAGGAATCATCCCCTTCATATGGTGTATAGTTATGTTGTATGAAACTTCTTACATTAATATCTGTTGTCCAGCTTCCTGGTTTAAATTCATACCATTCTTGTCTCATAACAATCCTCCTCGAAATATTCAGTGTTATTTGTATTTAGCATACTACGAAATAATGAAAGAAACTGTGATTTATGTCACAATAATTGATACTTTTTTAACATTTTCCCCGTTATTTCGACATTACCAAAGATATATTATCACAATATAATAATAAATGAAAGAGTTAAATCTTTCAATAGTAAATGATAATAGTAATCAATACTAATCATCTTATATTTTATACATTTTTCACAAATTTCATATAAAGTAGTATATTTCCAACTTAACCAAAGATATTATAAGTAGTCAAAAATGATTCCTTATATAAGATCGGAACATTATTTATAAATGCAATTATTAATCATGTCGCTGGTGGCTACCATCAGTTTACACCAGTTAAAAACGGATTTATCAATAATAAACCTACCGATGTTTCAATAAAAGCAGCCTGGGCTGCTCTCTATGGCGCCGATCCAAGCAAAGGAGCGCTCTTCTATTTTGATGATAGCTCTAATCGTTTGTCGCCATCGGTACTTTGGCCGGCAGATAGATATCGATAGATATTTATCTGCTCCGGCCTTACGTACCGCTATGAGCGACAACCGAGCGAGAGCGTGTCTACGTTGGATAAAAATCATACGCTATTTTCTTAAACTTATAATGTGAAAAACATCACTAACAAGAAAAGGCTCTGCACATTAATACAACAGCCCTATTTCTTTTTACAATCCATATTATATTAAATTATCTATACTCTGTTACATAACCTAACCATTGACTATCGTACCACCATTGATATGAATTGTTTGACCTGTAATATAGGTGGAAGCATCTGAGGCTAAAGACACATAGGCTTCCGCCAACTCAACTGGCTGCCCAGGTCGTTTTAAAGGCGTGTCCTTTCCGAATGTTCCGACGGCATTTTTATCCAAGGTTGAGACAATTAATGGTGTCCAGATAGGACCAGGAGCCACTTGATTAACCCTAATCTTCCTGTCAGCTAAATTCGCAGATAAGGACCTAGTAAAGGAGGTGATAGCTCCTTTGGTAGATGAATAGTCTAGTAGATCTGCACTACCTTTAAAGGCAGTAATTGAACTTGTATTTATAATAACACTATTCTCCTTAAGATGGGGAAGTGCTGCTCTAGTCAAATAAAACATGCTAAAGATATTCGTCTGGAATGTTTTATGCAGCTGTTCATCCGTAATATCTTCTAATTTTTTCTGGGGATGCTGCTCTGCAGCATTATTAACAAGGATATCTAAGGAGCCGAATGTTTGTATGGTTTTCTCAACTATTTGATTGCAGAAATTGCTATCACCAATATCTCCTTTGATAAGTAAAACTTTGGCTTGATAATTTTCTGCAGCTTGCTTTGTCGTATTTGCATCATCATCGGCGGTATTATAAACGATGACAACATTACAGCCTTCCTTTGCATAAGCGACTGTAATCGCCCTACCAATTCCACTATCACCACCAGTAATAATTGCTGTCTTTCCTTTTAACCGGTCTGCTCCTTTATAGTCCCGATTATCATAAATCGGCTCTGGATCCATCCGACTTTCCTTTCCCGGGATCGGCTGTGTCTGCGCTTTTATATCTTCTGGGGTATACATTTGTTTATCTTCCATATAGCATTACTCCTAATCATTTTTGATTAGTATGCCCAATGAGAGCCATGATCAATTCTTAACATGTAATATTATTTTATTAAATTTCTAATGTTTCTTATTCGATGTTGAAGCCTTGCTTCTTAACCACGTCGATTATTTGCTGGCGTTTTGGGATTGTATGACCCAATTTTGCTACAACCTGATCGCTAAAACTGTCGACCCGTCGATTGCTATCTCTAAGATCGTAATAGGTTGTCATCTCTTCATCGTATTCCTTGATTTCATCTAAATAATTGTCGAAACAAATGTAGTTATTCTCAAAAACCCGAAGTTTCATATCCATCCTAGGCTTGAGCTGAGGTTCCTGACTGGGATAACCGATACCAAGGCCTAGAACTGGAAAAGTTAACTTAGGCAAATTCTTTTCCTTAAATTCACGTATAGTTTTGTGTTCCAACTGTTTTTGTATCATTTCATTCAAAAATAACTGGCTCATTTCATCCTCCTCATAGGTTGTCATGTATTTGACCGTATGTTAATATACGATATAGTATACGGTCAAATAATAGACTTTAATCAGTCATTGTTTTAGTTAACTGTAGACTATTTAATGATACTTTTTAGATTTACACATAATATTATTTATAATACAATTGTTATTAATACAATACATTGTTATTAATATTGTAGTTTTAGAAAGATAAAATAATTCTCAAGTCAATAAACATATGTAAAAACAAGGCATATATTGCGTTTTATATTGACATTTTTTTCGAATTTACTTATAATATTTTATGAGACTTTAAATTATTAAAGAATAGGGTGAACAGATGTTACATATTAAATCCTTAAGTGACGGACTTAATGTGTTTAAGGCACTTGGGTCTGAAATACGTATTGAAATTGTAAATCTTCTTTTACGCAATCACGGCATGAAAATGAACGAAATTGCTAATTACCTAAATATTACGAACGGCGCTCTGACCACACATATTAAGAAATTGGAAGAATGCGGTATTGTAAGAATATCAAGTGAGGGTTCTGGTCATGGCAATACGAAAATATGCTCCGTAAACCTTGATAAAATTTTAATCGAATTGGATACACAGGAAACGACTACTAATACCTATCAAACAGAGTTAAGGGTAGGGCATTTTTCCGATTTTAATATATATCCTACTTGCGGTTTGGCCACTTCCAAAGCTCTCATCGGCGAAGTGGATGATAAGCGTTATTTTTCACATCCAGACCGTTTTGATGCCGATATAATTTGGTTTACAAAGGGTTATGTAGAGTACATTATACCAAACTTTATTCCGGCACACCAAAAAATCGACCAAATAACAATATCTGCCGAACTTAGTTCAGAAGCTCCTGGAATTAATGAGATCTGGCCTTCCGATATTCATTTCTATCTGAACAACGTTTGCCTTGGCAGTTGGACAAGTCCTGGTGATTTCGGTGATACCAAGGGAATATTCACTCCTGATTGGTGGTTTCCTAATTGGAATCAATATGGACTGCTAAAGCTATTGGCGATTAATTGCAAGGGCACCTTTATCGATGGTTTAAAAATATCTGATGTTTCCATTAATGATTTTGACCTTGACTTTAAGAGTGATATTAAATTCAAGATCGGTATCCCCGATGATGCAAAAAACATTGGTGGTCTAACGATTTTCGGGAAAAACTTTGGAAATTACAATCAAAATATTAATGTAAGAATTAACTATAGCCCTATTTCAAGTGAAGAATAATTTATATAGAATTGAACAACCAGCCTATTGCAGTAACAGGCTGGTTATTTATTATGGTTTAATCTCCATTCTATTCCATCTTACTTAATTCGGCCAAGTAAAGCTGAGAAACAATTTGGTAATTTGAAGCTTTGCTTATCTTTTGTTTTCACATCATCAGCTCCTATTATTATTTATCTATATAAAAATACTGGCCTATTATTTTCATCCCATGTAATTCTCATAAGCATTGCATGTCTATTAGCAACATAAAGTGGGTTTCCATGTATTGTCGTTTCATTTCTTGCATGGTAAACCATAATATCATTACCATCTTCATCCTTTGTAAACGAATTATGACCTGGTCCGTAGATATTACGTTCACTGTCGCTTTGTAATACTGGATAACGTTCCTTAGACCATGAACGAGGATCCAAAAGATCCTTACTGGCATCTGTACTCAGCATTCCTACACAATAATCGATACCTGTTTCACTGGCAGAATAGGTTAGATAAATCTTATCACCTCTTTTAATTATTGCAGGTCCTTCATTTACCCAAAAGCCCTTTCGTTCCCAGTCGTAATCTGGAGTGGTAAGAAGTACTTGTACGGTTTTTAATTTATAAGGGTTTTCCATTTCAGCAATATACAGATTAGAAATCTGTTTACCCACTCCAACTTTTTCAGCCCAAACGAAATAATACTTTCCTAAATTCTCAAAAACTGTTGCATCTAATGAGAAAGCTCGAAAAGAAAACTCATCTTCATCTGCACACTGCATGCTTCCTTTTTCTATCCATTTTCCTTTCGTAGGATCTTTATCAGAGCATTCTAATACATAGGGACGAATTTTCCATATATTTTCTGTTTCACCAGCTGCAAAATATATATACCATTTACCATCAAGGTAATGAAGTTCTGGCGCCCAAATATGCGCCCCCATAATTCCACTTTCGTGTTTTTTCCATATAATATTCTCTTGTGCATTTGCTAATCCATGTAAAGTCCTTGACTTTCGCAGAGGAATAGAATCAAATTCTGGCATACTGGCCGTAAAATAGTACCAGCCATCTGTATGCTTATAAACGTATGGATCTGCCCTTTTCAAAATCCAGGGCTTATTATAAATCAAGTCATTCATTTTAGTGTCTACCTTTCATCAATATAAAAGTCATCATACCTTTCATCCATGTAATTCATAAAAACACTATAAAAAAAGAATGAAAGGATATAGGCCAACAAAGCAAAACCAATAAATAACATAATCACATTCGCAGCCAATGTTTTATAATTCGCATAAAAGAAAATTGCGATTATAAGCAAAATAATTGTAGTATGCTTAAAATGTCCAATTGCCATTGCTACAGCATTTTTCACATGTATATAAAGTGTGTTTTCAAACTTTGCAATTACAGGGAAAATATAAAGGCTAGTTATAAATATAACAAATGCCACCGATAAACTTAGGACAAGCATTACTTTTGCAATCACTCCCTCTGTAAGTACATACCAAAAATAGAGATCCATTCCTAATAGGCAAAATAATACTACTATAATTAACCAGGCAAATGTAGATTGTTTGAAATCTCTTTTAAATGATAAAAAAAACATCTTTACTACATAGCCATCTCCATACCGAATGGAGCGTATTAGAACATAATACATTGCTGTTGTTGAAGCTCCTATCGTTACAATTGGAATGCAACACAGTATCCACAATGCATTTAATAGTATTAGATCCGCCATTTTATTAAGAAATTGAATAACCGGTGTCTCCGACATTATCTTCCCTCTTTTACAAATTCTATTAATTTAAAATACTATTTATTAAAAACACTATTTAATACCGCTAATTGCTATAGATTCAATAATAACCCTTTGAAATGCGAAGAATATGATTAATGTAGGCAGCATCGCTATTGCCGAAGCAGCCATAATCAAAGCATAGTCACTTTGAATTGCATAATATGTATTAAAAGAACGAATTACCACTTGTAATGTCCAATTACTCTCACTTCTTAAGAAGATTGTTGGTGCAAGATAATCATTCCAAATTGCCATAAACCATAAGGTCAACTGTGTTCCTATAGCTCCCTTCATAAGTGGTAGGAATATCTGAATGAATGTACGAAAGAAGCCACAACCATCCATTTTGGCAGCATCCATTAAATCGTTGGGTATGCTTGTTAAGTTCTGCCTTAAAAAGAAAATCATACTTACATTGCCAAAACAGGCTGGAACTATTAAAGGTAGTAAAGTATCTGTCCAACGAAGTTTTGTAAACAAAACGTATTGTGGAATCATAATTACTGCAAATGGTATCATTATCGTAGCCAAAAGAACGAGAAAGATACCATTTCTAGCTCTGAACTTCATTTTTGCAAACGCAAATGCTGCTAAGGAGGACGTAAAACCACCAATTAACAACACAGGCACTTCTACCTTTAAAGTATTTATAATACCCGACACAAAAGACCCTTTTTGCATAACCTCGGAATACTTACCTAATACCCATGGATTTGGAATAATATTAAGTTTTCCTGATAGGATCTGATTTTTTGTCATAAATGAAGTCATTACCATATAGATTAATGGGAATATCATTATGATTGCTCCTAGAGCAAGTAATACAAAAACAATCCGATCAATAAATCTTGATTTTCTTGATGAAACTCCCTTTGAACTGTCTTTTGCCATATGTCTCCCCCCTTAATCCATTGTTTTAACCCATTTATCTTGAAATGTGAAATTAACTATAGTAATGATAAAGATAATAATAGCAAGAATAACCGCTATCGATGAAGCATAACCTAATTGAAAACCTTCAAACGCCTTTTGATACATATAATATACAATTGTTGCAGCACTGTAACCGATACCGCCATTGAGTGTCATAACCTGAACTTCAACGAATACCTGGAACCCGCCAATTAAACTAGTTATTAGGATATAAAAAGTTACCGGTGATAGCAAGGGAAGGGTTATATTTCTGAATTTTTGCCATCCATTCGCACCATCAACCAAAGCAGCTTCATAATAGGATCTTGGAATATTCTGCAATCCTGCCAGATAAAGAATGATCGAATTCCCCAATCCTCTCCATACCATAAATATAATCATTGATACTTTGATAAGAGTCTCATCTCCCAACCAGTTGGGCCCATGTTTCCCAGTAAGAAATTTTATAATCATATTCAAAAGGCCGTAATCATAGTTGTAGACCCAAGCCCACAATATGGATACCGCTACCAAAGAAGAGATTACGGGAACGTAATACATGGTACGCAGTACTCTAACCCCAGGTATTTTTCGATTCATCCCCATGGCAAGTACAATCCCAAGAATCATTCCGATTGGAATACCTATGAGATATATAGTCGTTGTTCTTAATGTCTTCCAAAACTTTGCATCCGAGAATAACCTCACGTAGTTATCGAATCCACAAAATGTATCCAGCATACTCCTGGTACCAGTCCATTTTGTTAAGCTAGCTATAAAGGCATATACAATCGGATACGCCATAAACAATAGAAAGCCAATGATTGGTGCTGCGATAAATAACCACGCAATTCGTTCTTCTTTTTTTGCTATTGGTGACATCTTATATTTAGTTTTTTTAGCCTTATTATTCAAATTCATGGTATCACCTTTCATAATTTTCAAATTATGGAAATAGGGCTGTAAAGTTCTATTTATGTAACAGCCCTATTTCCTAACAGCGCAAATTATGATTATTCAGATGCCGCTGCTGCTTTTAATTCATTCGCATTATCGAGAGCGTCCTGCATAGCCGGTTGTACCTGTGCACAATAATCTGCGGCAGTCATTTCACCGGTTAGTACATATTCATAGCCACCACTTAAGAATTCCGTCCACCAATCTGCATTATATGTATATGTGGTTTCTACAAAGATACCCTGATACTTATCGGTTCCTTCTATATAATTAAAGATAACTTCAACATTATCCCCATAAGGTATTGTACCATCTTCAATTCGGTCAACGAAATCACCCTTAGCATAACTCATGATGTTTGGAATCTGAAGTGATGCACCAGTGGTTTCACCGCTTAGGACCCTTTGTCCTTCCAAGTCAGTGGATAACAAGGCAACTAAAGCCGTACTTGCGTCTGGATTCTTGGTATCAGCGGAAACCGCAAAACCAACACTTCCATTACGTGTCATAGAAACTCCGGTAGAACCAACCGGCCAGCCACATAAGCCCCATTCGTATGGGAAAGTATTGTCGTCCATAAATGCACCAACATCCCATGTACCACATGCAAAGAAGCCAATCTGTCCATCTAACCATCTCTGATATCCACCAAGTGCAGTATCCTGCTCAACGGATGGCGTAACACCATATTTGCAAGTTAGATCTGCAAAGTATTGAAATGCATCAACAAATTCTTTTTGTCCATCAATTACTACTTTCGTATAATCTTCGTTAAGGAAATGTCCACCATTTGTGTAGATAAATGCATCTAAACTCCACTGAAGAGCATTGGCAGTCCCCCACTGATCAATTTCTCCGTCGCCGTCGGTATCTTTTGTCAATTCTTTACAAACCTCTAAAAACTCCTCCCAAGTATAAGGATTTGCTGGATCAGGATATTCTAAACCTGCCGCATCAAAAATGTCTTTATTATATGCAAATGCAAAGGTCGATAGATCCTTTGGTAAGCAATAAATTGGGCCTTCACCTATTGTTTTACCGTCATAACGGTAAGCTGTACTAATTGCTGGCCAGAAATCATTGATGGCTTTCTCGGAAATGTAATCATCCAAAGGTAATAAGTAACCATCGTTTACATTACTAGCTACTGCCTCAGGTCCCACATAGAAGATATCTGGCATATCGTTAGCAGTCTTATATGCGAGAAGCTTCGCACCATATTCATCTGCAGTCGTAACTTCCAATGTGACCTTAGCACCGGTCTTTTCCATAAATTCGTTAATCAGAGACTGATAAACCGCTTTTTCATGCTCCTGCGCAAAGATAAAAACGGTAATATCTGTACCAGAATAATCGCCTTCTACCTGAATATTCTCCGTACTCTCTTTTGAAACTTCGATGTCCGCACCGATAGTTTCATTTCCCGTCGTAGCATCCGTGTCAGTTGACGTCTCCGGCTTAGCAGAACAGCCTACAAGAATTGCCATAACCAACATAATGCTCAACAAAATACCAGTTACTCTCTTTTTCATTCTTCTCTCCTTCTTTCCTTTCATTTTACCTGCGTGTTATAAAACACGCATAATTTATATCAAGGGTTTCTTGTGTAAACAATCCCCTCCCTTGCAAGGATCAGAACTGATTCATTGTATTTTGAAAATAAACTATAAAAGAGCAAAAGTTAATTATATTTAGGATTATTTTAGGTTATTCTATAATACTTTACATTAACAATGCAAAAACAACAATTTAATATTTTTAAATTCTGTTGTATTTTGTAGTAATTTTTGAGAAGTAAATTCCATAAACTTCTTATCCATTTATACATATAATACAATTTTTATGATATATTGTCAATAGTTTTGTAAAATATTTTAACATACATTATAAATACCAGTTTATTATTGGTTTTACTAAAATATTTTGTTATTTTCTCAATTAAATTATTGACATTATCATAATTCATCATTAAAATTCTTTATAGTAGCAATGATTTCCAATACATTTACAGGAGGTAAATATCATGTCCAACAAGGCAATACAGTTTCCTAACGAACCACTACCTTTGGCACCTAAGCCAAAACAATTAAATGGCGATGATAGAAAAAATCGTTATAATCAACCAAAAGAAAGTCTCTGGTATATTCATGATCCACATATTTTTCATGATCCGGTAACCGATAATTATTATGTATATTCAACTAGGGCCAATTGCCACCGTTCACGTGATTTAATACACTGGGATATGATTGGTAAAGTGGTTGAGAACCCCCCTACAGAATCAATGGAATGGGTCGGGGGTGACGGTATATGGGCTCCGGATATTGTAAAAGTTAATGACGAATACCGGCTCTATTGTTCCAACTCCACCTGGGGTGTTCGACAATCCTGCATTTTTCTTGCTATATCAGACAAAGCAGAGGGGCCCTTTGTTCCAAAGGGGTGTGTTCTCAAAACATCAAATCAATCACCAGTTAACGCTATTGATGCAAATATCGTGGAGGATGTTGATACAGGCGAGCAATATATGGTATATGGTTCTTTCTGGGGTGGCTGCTATATTCTAAGATTGGATAAGGAAAGTGGATTTGCAGCTGAAGAAGGGATTGGTTCCTGTATCGCCAGACGTCCGGAATGGACTGATTGTTCCTTAGAGGGACCCTATATTGAGTATAATCCAGATACCAGGTACTATTATCTCTTCGTATCCTATGGTTCCCTAAAGAGTGATTATAATATCCGTGTAGGCAGAAGCAAAAACATAAGAGGACCATATCTTGACTATAATGGTAAAGATATGACGGATTTGCAAGATTATGATAATACTATAGGATTCATGATAGCCTGTGGCTATCGTTGGAATGACGGTATGGGATATATGGGACCTGGACACAATTCTGTATTAAGAGATTTTGATAACGAATGGTATTTGGTATACCATATACGACAGCATAATTATCGTACGGAAGATGAGCCATCTATGATGCAGATTCGTAAAATCTTCTGGACTTCAGATGGGTGGCCAGTTGCAAGCCCTCAACCATACGCAGGGGAAAAGAAGCAAGCAATCGATCGAAATTTCATAGTAGGGCAATACGAAAGAATCAAATTGATACCAACCATTCCACAAGGTGTGCTTAATTCTGTATCCATGACATTACATACGGATGGATCTATGAATTGTTGCTCTATTAAGGGATATTGGGAAATGATTGATGATACCACACTAACAATAAGTTATGGCAAAACAGTTGAAACTTATATCATTACGCCAGTATGGGACTACGAGTTATGGAAACCCACCATAGCAATCACAGGTAAAGATCAGGACGGTATCTGTATTTGGGCTAAGAAAGTGAATTAATTCCCCTATATCCAAGCACCTTAAAACAAAAAACCTTTCTTATAAAAGAAAGCCTACTCCTTGTATGGACATTTTATAATTTCAGTGTCCATATAAGGAGTTTTTTCTATAAGAAAGGTTTATTAAATAAATTATTTCTTGCTCCCCATAACTGTAATATTATTTCCCAATGCCGTAAATGTCATAACTAATTTATGCTCCGTCTCATTGGCCTGCTTTAGAAACACACCTTCATATGAAATTCCATCGATTGTTATTGACATATATGGGGTTCCCTCTCTATAGTTCCAAGTCCCCGAGGCTTCTCCTACCACATTGCCATCGCTATTTAGGGTTATATTAAGCGTTTCCGCGATACCAAGTTGTTTTCCTAGTCCAGTTTGGAAGTACATAGTAGGGGTATGGATTACAAATTCATAATCTCCTATTAACTCCTGCATAGCATAACCAGTTTTAGAAATTGTTTCACCGGAGTATTCGTATGGGGCCATAACAATCCATCCCTCTTCATTAAGAAACAACTGATGAACATGAACTTCGTGATATTCTGCATTTCCTCCTAAACCGCCGGCAAATCTGGTATGGAATACATTAAACATCTTTCCATCATCATCTAAAAGTACCGAGTTATGGCCTTGCGCCGCTGGAATGTTAGTAGATCCATTGAATTTATAACTTCCTACTAAGCGAATTCCTATATTGTTTAATAGATTATTCTCATGTTTTGTATAAATGGAGGATTGCCCCAATTCATCCACATAAGGTCCGGTAATATTCTCAGATCGGAATACTCTCATCTGATATCCGCCTTCCCGCGTTAAGCCACCATATGATAGAAATAAGAAATAATTATCACCAAACTTATGAATATAAGCACCTTCTCCAGAAACTTCGTATCCTCCCGCAATTTTATACCCATAATACTGATCTGATATATTGGGCTCTGTTAGGTAAGTATAAGCATAATCCCTTAAACCGGTATTCTCATCCAGTTTCAGCATATAGATCCCACCAAACCAAGAACCAAAAGCCATCCACAGTTTTCCTTCCTCGTCATAACGAACACAAGGATCAATAGCGTTTAATTTAGTATTCTTTGTTGATTGGTATCTTGTTAAATCAGTCTCTTCTCCAAGGACCTGGTATACATCTGTCTTTTCAACGGGATGAGTACTCCTATTAAAGCCGGAATACACAACAGGACCTATTACCTCATAAGGTCCCTCGATATCTTCCGCTGCCAGTAAAATGATAGCGGAATTAAATTTATCACCATTGACACTTAAATACATACAGTATTTTCCCATAGCTTTATTATATATAACATCCGGTGCCCAGAGATTTTCTTCTAGTTTGGGATTTGTTGGAGTTTTAATGTAATCCTCCCATATATCTCCCATCAAATAATAATACTCTGTATTAATATTCAACCTAAAAGTCTTCCAGTTCATGAGATCATCGCTTTTAGCGTAAGCCATATGTGATCCAAAGATATAATAGTTTCCATTGGCTTTTATTACAGATGGATCATGGACACTTACTCTGGAATAGGTTACATCTGCATACTCAGCGCTCTCCTTTTCCGTAACTTCTTGGTCTTCCTTCTCTAAGGTCCCTACATCTGAAATCTCATCCTCAATCGTATGTAGAGCTTCATTTGCTATTGGACTACTATCTTCTTTGGACAATTGCTTTTGGCACCCCAAAGCACTTAATGAAAACACCAATAGCATAATTAATAATAGGGAATATAATTTATTATAATTCATATCTAACACCCAATAATTTTAAACAACTTTGCACCATGGGCAGAAACCTCGGTTGAGATAAATTTCTCACTTCCAGCTATTCTTTCACCAATCCATAATTCCTCCAAGGCTTTTCCATCAAAAGTGCCAAGTCCGATTTCTTGTGCATCTACACGAATACACTTCTTATCATCACTTAGATTAAATAAAGCTAAGTAATAAGCATCTTCAGTTGTGTCTTTTGAAAACCATATTGCTTGTTGATCATTTCGCATAACTTGCTTTGCTCCAGATGAGCACGATAATAGTCGCAACACCTTTTGATTCGACAACAAATCAAGGGTCCATTGATCTAACCTTGTTAGTTCTGCACCAATCATAAGGGGAGACCGGAAGATACACCATAAGGTCATCATGGTAATTTGTTCATCCTTGGTAAACCTAGTATATCGTTCTTCTCCAAACCCTTTTCCGACATATCCTAGAGGAAGCATATCACAATCCGGATAACACCCTTCTGAAACATGGTTTTGCCATAATTCACATCGTTCAAACATATTTCTTATATTTGGCCAGGTATCCCAAAAATCATCGGTAATTCTCCACATGTTTGCATATTTTTCATAATGCCATGCCTTTTCAATTAATGCCGGACCTGGAGAAAGGCTTAACACAATCGGACGACCGCATTGCATGATTGCTCGATGTATCATTTCAATTTCTTCCTTTGCAGAATACTGATTATGGCGATACATATTTGTATTAGCAATATCATCGCACTTAACGAAGTCTACTCCCCATTCTGCATATAAGTTAAATATCGAATTATAATATTCCTGCGCTCCGTCTTGTCTGTAATCCACGCCATACATATCTGGATTCCAACCACAAATTGACGAAGGATTTGCAATTTCATTGGCTGTAGCATTGCTACCAAGAATCTTCGTGTGATTATGCGCTGCGATTCGAGGGATTCCCCGCATAATATGGATACCAAATTTCAATCCAAGGCTATGGACATAATCAGCTAACGGCTTAAAACCTTGCCCATCTACTGAAGAGGGAAAACGGTCAGGGCATGGAAGAAGCCTAGAATATTCATCCATTTCTACTTTCCAGAAGGGAATATACTGATATCTATCCCTTTTTGTTCCTGTATCGTATGCATACCATTGAATGTCTACTACGATATATTCCCAGCCATATTTTTTTAAATGGCTAGCCATATATTTTGCATTTGCTTTAACATCTTCTTCGGTTACAGTGGTGTCGTAATAATCATAACTATTCCACCCCATTGGTGGATGAGGTGCAAAGGTATTCTTATTCATAAATCCTCCTAGATAATAAAAGTAGCCCCCTTAATATGCTGTTCACAATAACAGAACAGCATATCAAGGAGTCTTTATCACATTCTTATAATATAGATAGTACTTTAAGTTCTTTACTATTTTTGTCCATAGTAGGCATCTGGACCATGTTTTCTCATGAAATGCTTATCTTGTATTCGTTGTGGCGCCTGTGATGCCTGATGATTTACTTGCCGGGTAAGAAGTGCCATCTTAGCAACCTCCTCCAATACAACAGAATGATAAACAGCTTGAACAGCATCATCACCCCAAGTAAAAGGGCCATGGCTGTGACATATTACAGCAGGTACATGGATAGGATTAATGGAACCATTATGAAAAGTTTCAATAATTACTGTTCCCGTATTCTTCTCATAATTCTCATCAATTTCCTTCTGTGATAATTGTCTTGCGCAGGGAATAGGGCCATAGAAATAATCCGCATGGGTAGTTCCGTAGCAAGGAATATCCTGACCGGCTTGCGCCCATGCAACAGCATGGGGACTATGGGTGTGTACGATACCACCGATTTCTTTCCATGCTTTATAAAGCTCAAGATGGGTTTTGGTATCTGAGGAAGGGTTTAAATCTCCTTCTACTTTGTTACCATCCAAATCAACTACTACCATCATATCCGGGGTCAGACTATCATAATCTACACCGGATGGCTTAATGACTACTAAGCCATGTTCTCTGTCTATACCGGACACATTACCCCAAGTATATGTGACAAGTCCCCTACGTGGTAATTCCATATTTGCCTCATATACTGATTTTTTCAAATCTTCTAACATATTTTTATCCTCATTTCAACTTCCAAGCAAGATCAGCTAAAAATAGATCCTGTTCTAATGTCTCAATGTTAGTATCCTTATTGATATGTACGAACTCGATATCCATCATACGCGCCCAGTCTTTCATCTGTTCAGCGGTTACATCATAACTTAGTACAGTATGATGCGCACCTCCTGCAGTAATCCATGCTTCCAGTCCTGTAATAAGATCCGGTAACGCTTTCCACATGACACGAGCTACAGGAAGATTAGGCATATCCATAATCGGTTTTACACATTGGATATCTTGGCAAATCAAGCGTAAACGTCCACCCATATCTACAAGACTAACTACTATCGCCTGACCTTCACGGCCTTCAAATACCAAGCGTGCTGGTGCCTCACGGTCTCCAATACCCAGTGGATGTATCTCAATCCGAGGTTTCTTAGATGCAACGGACGGGCATACTTCTAACATATGCGCTCCTAAAGAATATTCATTTCCCTTTTCAAGATGGTAGGTATAATCCTCCATAAAGGTAGTTCCTCCGGACTGCCCTTCACTCATGGTCTTTAAAATAGCAGTCATAGCAGCCACTTTCCAATCACCCTCACCACCATAGCCATACCCCTGTGCCATTAGATGCTGGGTAGCAAGACCTGGAAGTTGTTTCATTCCGTAAAGGTCCTGGAATGTATTCGAAAATGCCATGCATCCTTCTTCATCCATCATCTTTTTGATAGCGATTTCTTCCCTAGCCTGGTATCGTACAGTTTCCAAATCTTCTGTAGCAAACTCGTATTTGGTGCGATAGGTTTCCATTAATTCATCAATTTCCTGATCGGTAACTTCATTCATAACTTCTACCAAAGTACCAACTGGCCAAGTATTCACCTGCCATCCAAGCTTTGCCTGTACCTCAACCTTATCCCCTTCGGTAACTGCCACTTCACGCATATTATCACCGAAACGCATAACCTTAAGATTTTTGCTGACAGCTACACCGACTGCAGCACGCATCCAGCTTCCAATGCGTTTTTGTACATCCTCATCCTGCCAATAACCTGCGATAATCTTTCGAGGCATACGAAGGCGTGCTGCAATAAAACCATGTTCTCTATCACCATGCGCAGCCTGATTCAGATTCATAAAATCCATGTCGATTTCCTCATTGGGAATCTCACGGTTATATTGGGTAGCAAAATGACAGTACGGCTTCTGTAAATTAGCAAATCCATTGATCCACATCTTGGATGGGCTAAAGGTATGACACCAAGTAATAATGCCGGCACACTTATCATCATAATTTGCTTCCTTACTAAGTATTGTCATCTCGATATTGGTTTTCACTGTACCCTTATAAACTATTTTACAAGGCAAATTTCCAGAAGCATTCATCTTGTCTGCCATCTCGGCAGCACGTACCTTGATGGTATCCAGTACTTCAGGGCCATATAGGAACTGACTACCAACTACAAACCAAAATTCATAATTTTTTATACTCATTGCACATTCCTCCATCTATTTTAATACTTTCACAGCAGCCTGCTCAATCGCAAGACCTTTTTTGTATCCTTCCATAAATGATAAAAATCCCTTGGTATCCTCAACATCCGGGCTTATGGAGTTGGACTTACTATCCACAAATACCTTACCCGTAAGATAATCTTCCAATGTTTCGCCCACTTCTTTATTAATCATGTATTCTGCTAAAAGAGCCATCCCCCAAGGGCCACCTTCACCAGCAGTCTCCATGACAGCTACCGGTACCCCAAGGGCACCTGCCATTAGCTTTTGCCCCACTTCTTTTGTCTTAAATAAACCTCCATGACCTAGCAACTGGTCTACCTTTACCTGTTCCTCTTCAAAGAGGATATCCATTCCTAATTTTAATGTTGCCATAGTCGAAAAGAGCTGAGCACGCATGAAATTGGCCAAATTAAATTTAGAATCCGGCTTTCTTACAAATAACGGCCGTCCTTCTTCTAATTTTGTAACCGGTTCACCGGAATAGTAATTATAATTAATCAGTCCTCCGCAGTCGCTATCGCCTATCAACGCTTTCTGATATAGAAGGCTGTATAAACTTGTCTTGTCTATTTCCACTCCCAAACTATGGGAAAATTCTGCAAATATGTTAACCCATGCATCCACGTCCGATGTACAAGTATTGCAGTGTACCATGGCTACAGGTTTACCTACTGGCGTTGTAACCATATCAATCTCCGTATATACTTTAGACAAATTCTTTTCTAGAACAATCATAGCAAAAATAGAAGTGCCTGCTGATACATTACCCGTGCGCATTGCCACACTATTCGTGGCTGTCATACCAGTACCAGCATCACCCTCCGGCGGACATAATGGTACACCAGCTTCTAGCATACCGCTTGGATCAAGTAGTTTTGCACCTTCAGCGGAAAGCACACCAGCTTCTTCACCTGCAACTTTTACTACCGGTAGAATATCTTCCAATTTCCAAGGTATGGATCTAGCAGATATAATCTCATTAAACTGTTGCAGCATACGAGTATTATAATTATTAGTCTCACTATCAATCGGGAACATACCGGAGGCATCACCGACACCAAGCACCTTTTCACCGGTAAGTTTCCAATGAACATAACCGGCTAATGTTGTTATGTAGTGAACATCATTTATATGATCTTCATTGTTTAGAATCGCTTGATATAAATGAGCAATACTCCATCTTTGTGGAATATTAAAGTCAAAAATTCTCGTCAACTCTTCAGCAGCCTCTTCTTGTTTCGTATTGCGCCAAGTGCGGAAGGGAACCAGTTGCTGATTTTGCTTATCAAAGGCAAGATATCCATGCATCATGGCAGAGAAGCCGATAGCTCCTAGTTTTCTAAGCGGAACACCATAGGTATTATTTACATCTTCCGCCAGTTTAGAAAAGCAATCCTGTAAACCTTTCCATACATCCTCTAGGGGATAGGTCCATATACCATGATCAAGGGTATTCTGCCAATCGTGGCTTCCATATGCAATCGGCGTATGTGCTTCATCAATAAGTACCGCTTTGATCCTAGTGGATCCCAGTTCAATACCAAGGAAAGTTCTGCCACTCTCTATGGCTTGCACATATTGTTTCTTATCCATTTGTTTTCCTCCTATTCTATATAATTTTTAGATATTGCAAAACATGATAACCATATCAAGATTTCATACAAGAGATGTATCTTCCCAAGCAAAGCATGTGTGCTTGTTCTACTTATACATACAAGTTTCGACTTTATTCTAACTTGTACGCACATCTTCTTGTATATATAATACCGCATTTGGCATAGGGTTTCAATAATAAAATTATAAGTTAATTTAACTTCCCAATTCCATTGCGGTAAATCAATATCAATTTATTTCTATATTATTCTTCTATACTCCATGGAAGAACTGTTGCTATTTCTTTTTTACCATTTAACATGTTAATCATCTTTTCTGCTGCTAGCTGCCCCAACTTTTCTTTGGGATTTGATAAAGAGAGAAATGGTATCGCAGATATCTGTGCATAGGTGCTATTATCAAAACTAACAATTTCCACTTGATCAGGTACTTTAATGTTAAGATTCTGAAGAATACTCATTACCTCCAAAGCAACCTCATCATTATAGCAGATAACAGCTGTGTATCCTTCTATTAGCTGGCTCATGTAGAATTCAAGCAACTGACTTTTATTTTCTGTCGTATACCACAATACATGGTCATCTTCCACAGTAAGTCCGGCATTATGAAGAGCACTGGTGTATCCAGCATATCGATAATGTCCTTGGATATCATCACCTTTAAAAACGCCGGCTATTTTCTTATGGCCTTTTTTAAGAAGAGTTTCACAGGCGATTCGGCCACCTGCACGATCATCTGCTACAACATAGATAGGATCTGTTAAATCCGGATAGTATCCATTAATAAATACTACAGGAATATTGTACTTTGCAAACTTATCATATAAATCTATATTCGGATTGGGTAAGGCGGTTTTTGTTCCCTCTACAATTAATCCGTCGATGGGTTTTTGCAAAAGTTCTGTTAGAATATGGCGCTCATTATCTACTCGGTTTTTCGTTGCAGAAACCAAGGAGGTATAGCCATTTTCTGATAACACATGGTCAATTCCTTGCAGAATTGATGGAAAAATATATTCGCCAATATAGGTAGTTATAATGGCAATGTTATGTGAGATCGTATGACGTCTAATCTGGTTTTGTACAAAAGTACCACTTCCCTGTACCCGTAGAGCCAGTCCCTCCCTTTCTAAAATCCCAATCGCTTTACGAACCGTATGGCGACTGTAACCTGTGCTTGCAGCTAATTCATTTTCACTGGGCAATCTTTCCCCACTTTTATATTCACCGTTTTTTATCTTCACTCGCAATTTACCTGCAAGCTCTGCATATTTGTGCTCGCTCATTGGCGAACCTCCTATTTTATATATTTCTATAAAGTTTTCGTTTCACTTATCAATCTCGATTATACCATCTAGAGTCAAACTATAAAAGGGAAATTTTGATGTTATGTTAATATCTTAAAATCCCTTTACGAAAAAAGATAGCAAGATTTATAGGAAGAAGTCTATAATTTTGCTATCTTTATATTTCATTTCTATTAAATTATTTAATTAGCATAATTATCAAAATATCCTTGCACAAGAACAAATGGAGTTCCCTTATCACCGCTACCGGATGTTAAATCGCAGAGGGACCCGATAAGATCAGTTAGTCGACGAGGGGTTGTACCTTGTGAAGCCATCTCACCAACTAAGTCTTCATCCTTATTACGGATGTATTCTGAGATTGCCTTTTTCAATTCGTCCCCTTCTAAGCCAGAGAATTGATTGTCTGCAAGATATTTTAACTTAACTTCATTTGGTTGTCCTTCCAAACCATCGGTATATGCTGGTGATACAACAGGATCTGCTAGCTCCCAAATCTTACCTGCCGGATCTTTAAATGCACCATCACCATAAACCATAACTTCAATTTTTTTCCCCGTTCTATCTAGCAATCCCTTTTGTATATCCTCAACAACCTTTTTGCACGCACGAGGGAATAATTTCACTGTACTTTCCGTTGCTTTATTACTTCCTAAGAGGCCGTAACTCTCATTATAGCCACTTCCATCTACAGGAGCAGTTAATAAATCATCTAGGCCAAACACCTTTTTGGCCCCTGCCGCTTTCAGCAATCGCTTTGAACGGTTTCGGCTATGAATATCACAGCAAAGAACACTCTTAGTATATTCTAAAATTGTACGACAATCATTAGCAAATATCACTTCAACTTCACAGCCAGCGCTAGTAATCAGCTCTTTGTAAAATTCAATATAATCAACACCTGTAAATACATGTTTTTGATAACCGAATAGCTCACGGTATCTTTCTTCGCTTAATACATCCTTCCAAGGGTTAATTCCCTTCTCATCAAGTAAATCTATATCCAACAAATGATTGCCTACTTCATCGGATGGGTAGCTTAGCATTAAAACAATTTTCTTTGCTCCCGCTGCAATTCCTTTCAGGCAAATAGAAAAACGGTTTCGGCTTAAAATCGGGAAGATAACTCCAATAGTATCATCACCAAATTTTGCACGGACATCCGTTGCAATTTGGCTTACATTAGCATAATTACCTTGTGCACGAGCAACTACAGCCTCTGTAATACCCACAACATCGCGATCGCGTAGTTCAAAGTTTTCACTTTTCGCAGCATTCACAACGCTTTCTACAACGATTTCTGCAATATCGTCACCTTCCTTGATAATCGGAGCGCGAATTCCTCTCGATACAGTACCAATCATTCGTTCCATAGTCTAAATCTCCTTTGATTACTAATTCAGTAGTTCATCTATATTATAGCTATAATCTTGTCCAATGTAAAACGAATACTTATTATACCCTCCATAAGCTGGTCTTATATCTTAATAAAACCTGCCTATTATTTTATTATACCCATTTGATCAAATGGATATATTCGATAAATTGCCTTACCTTCAACTTGTTTTATATCGATTGGTCCAAAATCTCTGGAATCCCAACTTACTTCTCTATTATCACCGATTACAAATAATTCATTTTCTTTTATAATAATTGGAAGTTCTACCTTTCCTGGGAATGTTCTTCCATTTGCATAAGGTTCCTCCAGTTTCTCGCCATTAATATAGATAGCACCATCTTTAATATCTATTTCATCACCAGATATTCCCACTACCCTTTTCACTAATCGTTCTTTCTCCTTAGCTTCCCCATTACCAATTGGAAATCTTCTTTGAAAACTCTTGGTGAATTCTTCAATAAAAGTGCCCTTTTCTCCATCACCAAAAAATATAATGATATCACCTCTGTCCGGCTCATCGAAAATATAGCTTAATTTATTAACAACCAACTGCTGCCCCTCATATAAGGTATTTTCCATCGAGCTTTGCTCTACCTGGGCTTTGGCAATAGCAGTACTATCAATAATTAAATACAGAAAAAAAGCGATTACAATGACCCCAAGCCAGCTTCCAATCTCCTTTAATATCTTCTTATTCTCCTGCATATCCCTTCCTCCATAAATTTTTTACTTAAATATTCCCCGTCTACATATCCTCAAAAACTGGTTCGCCCTCAAGGAAGACGGAGTTCAGACCGAGTTTTTCAAAATAGGAACACATCTTTTGACATGCAAATTTCTCAGTTGAATAATGAGTTCCTCCCAGTACGTTAATATGATTCTTCCGCTCATATTCATGTATTTCTGAAAAATACTCGCGATTTGATGAAATGCCAGTAATCAGCACATTCACATTATTCTCAATCATTTCCGAAATGGTATCTAGGTCATTTCCTCCACCTGCAACAATTGCAACACGTCCATCTTTTATAGTAGGAACTCCGTATAAATAAAGCCTTGTACGATGCCCTAGTAGGTCAGAAAAAAGTTTCTCTAACTCATACATGGTTTTACACTTTGTTTTACCAATGACTCCACATAAGGAACCATGATATGGAACAAACGGCTTTTCTATTTCGATATCCAGCGCATCTGCAAGGGTTTTACTTGTAGAATATTCACTGTAATTATCGAGAGGCACATGCAAATTATAGATCGATATTCTCTTCTCTTTGAATTGCTCCAACAGCTTTTTATCCATTGGATAAAAAGGAGAAGATCTCCTACTATCCCAAATTAATGGATGGTGTACAAATAACATAGCGTCGGTAATGTTCATATGAAGCATTTTTTGCATGATATTTTCTGTAGGAAAAACAGCAGTAAAGACTTTGTTAATTTCATTTGCGAAATCACAAACCAATCCCATACTTCTTTCTTTAAAATTAGTCGAAATATAATCTTCAATTTCCAGCATATCTTTTGCCCAATCATCACTTAATTCTTCAAAGATAAAATCTTTTTCTAATTGATCATACAATGCAATTGCTTTCATAATTGACCTCATTTCTCTGCAGCTTGTTACTTGTCTTACTTGAAATACAATATTCCCATTGTGAAATAATACATGTATAAGTCTGTACATCTACGAATTCTATACACCTATATTACCACGCATTTCTAAAAAAAGGTAGTTATTTTTACAACAAATGATTTCTAGAACTTATTATGATATCTGTAATAATGGTCGATATAATAAACAACATAGAACATTTCACGATTAAACAAAGGAAAGGGGGATGTTCGAATGGACATCAGTAAGACGACACTCCCAAATTATAAATCCAACAAATCAAGGGCACCTTTTACGTGTACTTCCTCTGAAGCAGCTAGAATATCTGACGTTTCCACTAAACAAGTTTCTTGGGACGTTTCCCAATTAAAAGAGGGACAGATCATAAAAGGTGAAATTATAGATCTAAGAAGAGAAAGTGTAACAATACGGTTAGAACCTAGCAACCTTGAAGTTATTGCAAGATTAGAGGGGGACTTTCCCCTTGCCATCGGACAAACCACTGAATTTCAAGTGACACTGAACACTGCTGATCAGTTGACATTAAAGTATGTTTCGTCCAATATGCAAACAACAACAGAAGCTTTGATTGCAAAAGCACTTACTGCATCCAATCTTCCCTTGTCAAATCGAAATAAATCATTGGTAGCACTGCTTTTAAATCATAAAATGCCCATCGATAAACAATCATTGCAAACTATGGTTAAATTATCGCATCAGTACCGTGACGCCAACCCACTAACTTTGGTACTAATGCAGAAACATCATATTCCTATAACGAAGGAAAACATAATCCAATTTGAAGCTTACGCTAGCGGAACAAATCAGCTATTATCACAGATCAATGAATTATCTAAGAATATTATCGATTTACTACAGATGCCTACATACTACACACCCGTCCATGATGATAACCCGCTACACAAATCAGGTGAAACTGCAAACAAACTAAGTCTTCCTGAAGATATTGCAAATCAGCAAAACACTTATGACAATAACATAAATAACCAAAAGACTCCTAGCACCGATACTATTGCAGCTAATCCCTTTGACGATATAAATCAACAAGAGATGCCAGCAGGCATTGAACACAGTCCGTCCAGTCAAGACCTTGATCTATTATCTGGGCATATTAGCACTGATATCAATGAAATGTCTGAGAGTCTAATTTTAATCAATAAAACCATTCTAGATTTACTTTGTGAGGATATATCAGAGACAGCTTTTAATGAGACTCCAAATTCTATCAATGCCGTACCTTTGTCTACGTTAGACGTTAGCATTCCACCCCGTATTTCAGATGATTTTATTGTTTCCAACCAAAATGGTCGAGAAATTCAGACGATATTAAATGAAGAAGAAAGGTCTAATCTTCTTGAATATATAAAGCCTTTCCCTGAAGCCAACCAACTAAACACTACTTTGGCAAATGGTAGGGCTCCTATTGGAAACATTCTTCACCTTATTAATAGGAACATATCATCCCAAGGCATATACCCGGTACTTAAGTTGCTACAATCCTCAGAATATGCCAAACTTCTCAAGGAAGCATTTCATGAGAAATGGACGCTTTCACCAGAAAAACCCATCGACAGTGATATTGTATCCAAACTTTATGAAACACTAGAGGAGGATATAAACCGCTTAAACAACTTAATAAAAGCAAGTAAGGATACTCCGGAATTAACACGGATGGAGGAACCTATAAAAGATTTGCAAGGAAACCTTTCCTTCCTTAAAGATTTAAATCAAATATTTACCTATCTTCCACTTCCTCTGCAATTAAAAGAGCAGACCACTCATTGTGATTTGTATGTACTTGCAAGAAAAAAAGCCCGAAAGGATCCAAAAGATGGCCTTAATATCCTTCTTCATCTGGACATGGCAAATTTAGGTCCATTAAATATTTATATTAAGATGAAAAACCAAACGATTCATGCCAAATTTTATCTTGCTGATTCTGCTGCAGGCCAATTACTTACCAAGCATATGAATTCTCTTACAAATGCCATGCAAAAGAAAGGCTATAGCTTATTTACAGAAGTAGTGAACACCTATAAAAAACCAGATTTTATCAGTGATTTTATGGAGCATGATGCCCTAGATATGGAGATACAAAGATACACCTTTGATGTTCGGACTTAAGATAAAAAGAGACAAAAAAGCCTGCCTTAGTTGGTATAAGATTGAACCTAACGAAAAGCAGGCATTTTATTATTCTTCACTAATTCTTCTATCATATTCTTCAAATATGTATGACAAGATGGTCGCCATTCCTACAAATTCGCAACCATACATATGCATTTTACCTTCCAATGGTTGACTACGAACAATCTTAATTACACAATGCAGGGCATCCTCTTCATTTAGTTGAAGCGTTGCATTGAAATAATAGCCAACCGGTAATATACTTTCGGATTTAAATCCTATACCCATTTTTGAAATATTAACCACTTCAATGGGAGCGTTAATATCTTTAACTTGAATATTATCCTGCTTATATAGGTTCATGATGTCTAATGATAATGAAACGGGCATTCTTTTTGCCCTTCTTCTCTCCTGCATTGTTCCCTCCTGTTACTAGTTAATTTAGATACCTTTTTGCCTTGAATTGGCACTTCTTTATTATAGTAGAAATGGTTGATTTTTACAATGATAAGTTGCCAAAATAAGAATATTATATAATTATTGATTTAGAATGTTATATAATCATTGATCTAGAATTTTCTTAATCATCTGATTTACCATCTTAGGATCTGCCTTCCCCTTTGTTTCCTTCATGGTTTGTCCAACCAGATATCCAAAAGCTTTTGTTTTGCCATTCCTGTAGTCTTCCACCGATTGTCTGTTTTCGGCAATCACTTTTTCGATTATCGATTGAAGTACTCCATCATCAGATACCATGCTAAGTCCATGCTCGATTACGTATTCATCCGGGTCAACATTCTCCTTGAAAACATGCTCAAATACCTCCTTAGCAACCGTGCGATTAATCTTTCCCGCTTCAATCATTTCAATTAATTTTGCCAGTTGCACTGGGGTAAATGAAATTTCTTCTGCCTCTATATCCTCTTCCTTTAACAGACGCATCACTTCCACCATTAACCAATTGGAGACTTCTTTTGGCCGGCCGCATATGGCTACCGTTTCCTCAAAAAACTGTGCCAGATATTTATCACTGGTAATAATCTTAGCATCATAGGCTGGTATGCCAAATTCCTTCTCAAAACGTAACATCTTCTCATCACCAAGTTCCGGCTGACGATTACGTATATCATCTATCCATTCATCGCTTATTATTAATGGAGGTAGATCTGGTTCTGGGAAATATCGATAATCCCGGGCATCTTCTTTGGATCGCATAGCAAAACTGGCGTTCCTTTCATCATCCCAACGTCTCGTTTCCCTAATCACCGGTTCGCCCTTTTCTAAAAGTGCAATCTGCCTTTTCTTTTCTCCTTCAATTGCTCTGGCGATTGCCTTAAAGGAGTTCATATTTTTCATCTCTGTTCTGGTACCCAGTTCTTTAGCCCCTACTTCACGAACAGAGAGATTGATATCAGCCCTTAAGGAGCCTTCCTGCATCTTACAATCGGAAACTCCTAGGTATTTTAAAATTTGTTTTAATTTCTCCAGATAGGCAATAGCTTCTTTGGCAGAGTGCATATCCGGTTCACTAACAATCTCAATTAGAGGAATTCCACAGCGGTTATAATCCACCAGCGTATAATTTCCATCTTCTATATGGGTTAACTTGCCAGCATCCTCCTCCATATGGATTTCATGAATTCCTATGGTTTTTTTCCCAAGCTCTGTATCAATTGTAATTCCACCATTTCTTCCAATTGGTTGATAAAGTTGGGAGATTTGGTATGCTTTCGGAAGATCCGGATAGAAATAATTTTTGCGATCAAACCTACATTGCTGGGTAATATCACAATTTAGAGCAAGTCCTGCTGCAATTGCATATTCCACCGCCTGCTTATTTATTACAGGAAGGGATCCAGGCATACCGGTACATACCGGACAGCATTGCGTATTTGGTTCTCCTCCGAATTCTGTGCTACAGAAGCAGAACATTTTTGTTTTGGTTGATAGTTCAACATGAACTTCCAAGCCAATTACCACTTCATATCTTTTCACTTAAAGACCTCCTTCCCTTTGCTAATCTTGTGATTTATTATTTGGATGCATCTGAGTTTCCTGTGAATTTACTATATCAATTCCTTCTCTTAAGGTTGTTGGTCTTTCATATCCCACAGCCTGTTCAAAGCTGTAAGCAGCTCTTATAAGATCCTTTTCCCCAAATTCCTTACCAATCAATTGAAGTCCAATCGGAAGACCCTTCTTATCCCTACCACACGGAAAGCTGATTGCAGGCAGACCCGCTAGATTTACCGATACAGTATAGATATCAGATCGATAACTTTGTAATGTTCCCTGTGTCTTTTCTCCAAGTTCTGGCGCTGTTCGAGGTGAAATTGGTCCGAGGATAAGATCAACATTTTCAAATGCTTTCTTAAAATTTTGTTTTATAAGGGAACGTACTTTTAATGCTTTCCTATAATATGCATCATAATAGCTTTCGCTTAATACTAGAGTTCCCATCATTATTCTACGCTTTACCTCACTTCCGAACCCTTCACTTCGGCTCTTCTCATACAACTCTTGAAGGTTCTCATAATTTGGAGTCCGGTAGCCGTATTTTACACCATCAAATCTTGATAGGTTAGAACTAGCTTCCGCGCAGGCTATAACATAATAGGCAGGTACCGCATAATCTATCATTTCAAGGTCGAACTCTTCTACAATGGCACCTTTTTGTCTGAATATTTTCACTGCACTATAAAGTCTATCCTTAATTTCATCATCTAGTTCCCCGTCTAGGTACCCCTTTGGTACTCCAATACGCATTCCTTTAACATCATCAATAAGAGCCTTTCTAAAATCTAGTTCCTTTCGATGTATGGATGTAGAATCCTTTTCATCATGACCAGCGATCACTTCCAATACCGCTGTACAATCAGATACATTTCTTCCCATAGGCCCAATTTGATCCAATGATGAAGCATAGGCAATCAAGCCATAGCGAGAAACCGTACCGTAGGTCGGCTTTAAGCCAATTATCCCGCAATATCCTGCCGGCTGTCGAATAGATCCACCGGTATCTGTCCCTAAGGCAAAGAAAGCTTCCTCCCCTGCTACCACGGAGGCAGAACCACCACTGGATCCTCCGGGAACATGGGATATATTCCAAGGATTCTTAGAAGCTCCAAAGGCGGATTTCTCCGTTGTACTACCCATGGCAAACTCATCCATATTTGTCTTACCTAAAATGATTACCCCGGCCTGCTTTAACCTTTCTATAACAGTGGCATCATAGCTTGGCTCAAAATTATGCAGCATTTTTGAAGCACAAGTTGTTCTAACTCCCTTAGTACAGATATTATCCTTTACTGCCATAGGTACACCCGCCAAGGCCGATTTTCTAAGTTCTCCCGCATCAATTCGCTTCTGAACTTTAGTCGCTTGGGATAATGCCTCTTCTTCCATTACAGTAATATAGCTATGATAAAATGGCTCTCTTTGCTTAATCGCATCCAATTGTGCTTTGGTAGCTTCCACTACCGATATTTCTCTATTCTTTATCATATTTCCCAGCACTAAGGCTGGCAAAGATGTGATATCCATCATTGGTGTCCTCCTAATCTACTGTCTTTGGTACCATAAAGGAACCATTCTTTTGCTCTGGTGCATTCTTAAGAAGTGCTTCTTTATCATTCTTATTCAGGACTACATCCTTCCTTAATACGTTCTCAATCGCATGAACGTTGCCCATCGGTGCCACTCCATCGGTATTTAAACCTTTCATCGTTTCTATATAATTAACAAAATCATTTAACTCTTTTAAAAGCTGTTTTTTTTCCTTTTCACTAAATGTAAGCTTTGCCAAAGCTGCCATAGATTGAAACGTTTCCTCTGTAATTATCATAATGTACCTACCTTTCTTACTATATTTATTATAATCCCTATTTCACTTCCTATAAACATCTTTCGTAGAAGCTTTGATTAAGTCACATCCTGACCTTTGCCCAACCGACAGCAAAAATCCCGAAGAACTTTGATTAATTCAAAATTCCTCGGGATGAGAAACAAGTCCAATGGGTAATTCCATCATTCAAACCATTGATCATTGGATATCGTTCTGGAATACATGGCGGTAATAATCCTCTTCCACTATACTTTGCGATACCGAAAATTTATTCTTAATGATACTATTGATTGATTTAATATAGCCCTTAGGAATTTCTTCGCCAGTTAGGTTCGTAACCTCTCCTGACTCTGAATTATACATCACCTTATCTGTTATAAAACTTCGGTCAGATAAAATTACCAAAGGTGATGCATCTGAGAAAATATCCTGCCCCATAAGGAGTCGGGAATCATATTCAATACCAAATAGGTTCGATAATGTCGGTAAGATATCTAAACTTGAGCATGGCTTATCTACGATAATATTCTCTTTCATTCCGGCGTTCCACAGAATAAAATGGTTTTTATAAACTTCAAAGTTAGGATCCACTTCATGCCCAGCAAGTTCATCTAGTTTCTCTTTTTCCCACCCATAGGGATAATGATCTGCACTTAGTGCTATAACTGTTCGATCTGCAACCCCAGCCTCCTCTAATCTCTGAAGTAACTCCTTTAGGGCAAGATCCAGCTCTATCTGACAGGCAATATAGGCTTTCGCATCAGAGGAATAAGGCAAATCAGCAACTAGTTTTCGATTCTTGAAAGACATACTATTACCCACAAATGTATAATTCATATGTCCACTAACTGTTAGGTAGTAGACATGAAATCTTTCTTCTTGTATATATTCATCCACCGTAGCTTCAATCATTTCTAGATCTGATTCCGGCCACACATCGGATGGTAATTCCAATCCATTCCCTTTTGCTTTAAAAATGTACCCGAGATTTGGATGGGTTTCATTCCGTTGATAATAGGTATAGGTGTGGTTATGATAAGCCTTACTATCGACACCCAATCGATTAAATTGATGTCCAAGCGCAAATGGCATATAGTTATTTCTAGTTCGGTACATACTTCTTGTACCGACTGGAATAAGACCAGTCATCGCAACGTATTCACCATCACTGGTGCTGGTTTGCCATAGTGCTGTGTAAAAATTATTAAAGACAAATCCTTCATGGGTTAATTTATATAAAGTAGGGGTAAGGTCTTTGTGAACAGCATAGGGGGAGAACCCTTCTGCCGTTATCATAATTAGATTATATCCCTCAAACATACCTGTATATTTATTCTTATTTGTCGGGGTAACCGATGCGAAATATTCATGTAACGTCCGGATTGTACTATCCTTTTCCTTTTCCGCTAAAGCCTGAAAATCAATATCCATCACATTTGGTGATGTATCGATTGGTGTTGGTGTTGGTAGCGGGCTTGGCGTCGGTGTGGCGTTCGAATTGCTAGGTCTTGAATTCTGTACTGCTTTTGATTTTTGTTTCGGTGTTGGAACTACGGTTGGCTTACTCCATTCTACTGCTGGAGAATCTGCCAGTACCAGCTCCTCTTCCGGATTAATTAACCTCCCAATGTCCAAACGAGTCATAGTAGCAATTCCCAATTGCTTACCAGCAAGATCATGCACCCTATTATTATGATACAAATCATAAGGAGTGTAATCTTCTCGGCCAAAGAAAGGAAGAAAAAGTAGGACCAGTAAATGCATTAATATAATTCCAATTCCCATAACCGCTTGCTCTTTTTGATCTCTCTTGCCATGATTTAACCCCTTACTCAATAATAAGGCAAGAACCGGCATTGGTAAAGAAAGCAGGAGCAATTCACTGATATTGCTCTTAATCGCCGTTACAACATCAGAACCGAATTCTGAAAATGCATCCCCTGCCATACCGATGGATTGAAAGGAAAAATACACTTTGAAAATATTAAAGTAAATTAATTGGGTACCAAAGATTAAACAGACCGCTCCTGTTAATACCCACATCAACCTTTTATTTACCGTAGCACTAAAAAATCCGGTCAGTAGCGCCAAAAGTAATCCAAATGGCAAAGCAAATAAGATCGGATAGATTATTTTATTATCCACACTACTATAAAGTAAAAGGTGTAGCATGATTTCTAGATAAATCAAAGTTCCTGTATAAAAGAAAAAGGGATAAATCACACTATTTCTTTTATCGACATCTTTATAATCCCAATATTTTCTAATAAATTCATTGGCTTTTGTAAAATACTCCGTTAATTTTAAAAGCCATGGATTGCTACTAGAGTTATCCTTCTTCTCTTCCCCACTCATACGCAATGTTACCTTCTTTCAAAAGTAATATTTCCTTTACCACCTTTGCTTTTGATGGTTGTAATCGCACCATTCATCATCGTTAACTGTGGTGGTTTATGCCCGATATCAGCATCTAAAATGATAGGTAAGTTAAGCTCACCTAATACAGATTTAACCGCTTCCTCATAAGTAGTATCTGTATACGTATGGAACATGGCTGGTCTTCCAAAGATAAAACCGGATGCATGAGCGAACCAACCAGCCTCCTTTAACTGCCATAATCCTCTTACTAAGGCTTCACTATTTAAATCATAACTTTCTAAGAACCAGACAATTCCATCCTGCTTGTACTTATCCACAAATTCTTTAGTTTTATCAAATCTGGTTCCAACAAGATTAAGAAGTACGTCTAGACATCCCCCAAGTGCCCTTCCGCTTATTACAATTTCATCCGATGGCTCATTAACAGGATATAGATTTCTCCATTCCACATCTTTTTCTAAAACATAACCTTCGAGACCTGTAATCTTCTCTTTAAAGCCATCCTGAAATTGTTTAAAACTCTCTTGAGTGAAATCTTCTCCCTCTAAAATCTTTATGTTATCTTTCAGCGAGCTATGCCATTGGTCCATGCCAAAACTGCTGAAATTACTTGCATATATTGTTGCTATATCCAAATTTGTTGTTAAAGTAAAGGTAAGCCCAGTAGTGTCGGAGTATCCCTGCACCCATTTGGGGTTCTTCTTTAACTTATCATAATTAATAAAAGGAAGCATTTCTACCAGATAGTCACCACCACTTGCTGCAAAGATGACGCGTACTTCTGGATTCTCAAATAGTTCCATCAGCTCATTAGCCCTTGTAAGTCCATCAGAACTTCTTCCTTTGAAACCACTACGTACATTCTTTGTTTCAATGACCGGATATCCCATCTCAGAAAAATGACGTATGCCTCTTTCCAAACGTCTAATGTCCGTTTCCTTTACAAATCCTTCGGAAGTAGCAGTTACGCCAATTTTAAAGCCCTTTTCCAGTTTTTCAGGATAAATCACTTTATATCAAAACCTTTCTCAATAAATCTATATAGTAATTTGGTAATTCTTATATTTATATTATGAAGCTTAAAAATCAAGTCCTGAAACCCAGATAAATTGCACAAAAAAATACATAAAGCTTGCTTATTAGCTAAACTCTCGTGTTATTAAGCTTTATCATCAATAATATTTTTTACTTTATTCACGCTTATTAGTATACCATTATTGGTATTTTATATCAATCCAGAAAAATCTCACCATCAAACACCTTTACTGCCGGCCCTGTCATAAATACTCGATCAAGCTTTTCATCATAACGGATGACTAAATCCCCCCCAAGAAGTGATACTGTTACCTCATGATCCGTATAACCATTGAGAATACATGCAATTACACTGGCACATGCACCAGTACCACAGGCCAAGGTTTCACCGGATCCTCGTTCCCATACACGCATATTTATATGTGTACGATCAATCACTTGTATAAATTCAGTGTTGACTCTCTCCGGGAACATCTCATGTTGCTCAAAAAGAGGCCCAATCCTATCAATAGGAATATTCTTGGTATCTTCAACGAATACAATTGCATGGGGATTTCCCATAGATACACAAGTCACCTCATAGGTTTGACCATCAACCATTATGGGCTCATTAATAACAATTTCTTTATCCAATTTTACTGGAATTAGAGAGGGCTTTAGGATTGGTTTTCCCATATCTACTGTTACCGAAGTAACCACACCATCCGTCACATGTAAATCCAGCTCTTTTATCCCACTCAATGTCTCAATCTGAATATGTTTCTTATCCGTTAATCCATAATCATAAACATATTTTGCAACACAACGAATCCCATTACCGCACATTTGGGATCTGGATCCATCATAATTATACATATCCATCATAAAATCAGCTTTATTTGACGCTCGAATGAGAATTAATCCATCGGATCCAATACCAAAGTGCCTATCACTTACCTTTCGGGCTACATCCGGAATATTATCTATAACTTCCTTGGTACAATCAACATAAACATAATCATTCCCACAACCCTGCATTTTTGTAAACTTCATTAGCATCAACCTTCCTATGCTATTCTTTCATCATAAGCCAAGAATATACTTTTTGTTTGCAATTATAACAAATTATCATAAGTTGGTAAAGATTACTTTTTATTTTCCCTTTAGGAAAAGTAATTTTTCATAATATCAAAAAAGTGAGAAATATTAACAATATTGTTAAAATTCGTTGTAAAATGTATAAAATTATTATATACTATATAGAGCAATTTATAGGGGGATAAATTTTGCAGATTCAAGAAATTCAAATTGGGGCAAATATCGAACTCGAAGTAAAATATAATGGACGGAAAACAAGTTTTCGAAGCCAAGTTATAGGAATTAAAGATTCTACTATTATTATCAACCCCATTACTGTTGATGATCAAACCTTAGGTTTTACCGAAAATTATCAGGTAAATTTCTTATATATTATAGACAGAAAAGTATTCTGTTGGGAAGATGTGAAGGTTAAATTAGTCAAATATGATGAGTATATTTGCCATACCATAGAGGTAAGCGGAGAAGGTATGCCCTACAATCGTAGAAATTCCTATCGTATGTATATTGGTGAAGATATGCCTCTATATATTAATACGGCAAGCGGAACTACAACAATCAACGTGTTAGTTAAAGATATAAGCGAAACTGGTGTTGCATTTATTACAAAAGATGATCTTAGTATTCATCGAACTTTCCGTTTAAAACTTAAGGATCGCAATCGTAATATAACTTTAACCGGAATAATTATCCGTAAGGACTATCTTGAACATCTAGAGTCCTATCTCTATGGATGCAAATTAAATGAAAATAATAAGACACTGGGGAAATTTATAGCCAAAAGGCAGATGGAAATATTACGTAAAAAATCGGAAAATTTATACCAAGGTCAAATCAGAACCAGGCATACCTTAAGACCTAAAGTTGCAAAAAGACCTAGATAGAAATTATTTCTCTTAATAAATAGGAAAAGAGCGTCATTACTCTCGTAAGGGTAGTTGACGCTCTTTCTATCACTAAATATTAATTAGTGGTATTTGTCACCATAGTATCTTTTTCTTCATCTAGGAAGATAAATTTATGCAATTCCTGAATATTCTCTTCCCATTCAAGCACCAAGGGAGCTGAAACTCCATTATATTCAAGCGGATCATCAAACATGCCGTTAACCGGAATTCGACATGTGTCCATTGAAGTAATCTTATTCTCTATAACATCCTCTAACATCGCTTCAATCTGAGATTGAGTAACATTGGTAGTTACATACCCTAGGCACTTCTTAGTTATAGATAACAAATCAAAAACATTCCTCTTTTTATATTGATTAAATATTGCCTTTATCACCCTTCGTTGACGGAGGGTTCTTCCATAATCATCATTGGCTCCTCCTAGAGTCTGAACTCTACGTATACGACAGTAACCAAGAGCCTGGTTACCATTTAGTATATTCCAACCCGGAACAACATTACGATAGGCAGGATTGGAGATATAATTGGTTTTATTAAGGTACCTCGCTTCTTTCTCGCCTAGTTCAATGGAAACTCCGCCAAGAAGATTAATCGCAGCCTCAAAATCTTCAAAATTAATAGAGGCATATCCATCAATTTTAATTCTATAGTTTTGCTCAACCGCCTTTACCAATTGACTTGCACCGCCCTTGGCATAGATAGCATTTAGCTTGCACGGACCAATACCCGCTATATCAACTAAAGTGTCCCGAAGCAATGAGGTTAACTTAATAGTATCATCCTGCGTATTAATCGAGGCAATCATAATCGCATCGGTATTCTTTGCCCCTTGTATTTCTTCAATACCAAATATCAGAAAATTACTAACATATTCCTCCTGGCGCGGAATAATAACCTTGCTAGGGATTTCATTTTCTAAGTTAGAAAACTTATCTTTACCCTCTTCATCAGTACCCTCTTTCTTGTCGATATCTGCCTGCATTCCCCATACAATTGCAGTTTCACCGTCTACGCCATTGTTATTATTTACCGTATCTACATTATCGTGGATCATATTTCCCGCAAGTCGGTAGATAATCCTTCGACCAGGCCTTGTCCCAATCAAAAAGATTCCAAAAAGGAGCATTACTGCCAAGGCAATGCCCGATATTATGAATGCTCTTTTTAAAATATTCATTTTCCTAGCCGTATTACCACCGTCCTCCTTATGCGCGGACAACTCGTCATTCACTTGTTGCTTTAATATCTGATTAAAAGAATCCCAGTTCAACTCTTCATCATAGCCATCAAAAGCATCCATATCGATTGAAATATCATCTATATCTATATCATTTATAGAAGCCGCATCGATGCTATCTATTCTACTCTCATCATCCTCGGCTTCTATATTTTCACTTTCCATGATTCTTTCTGTTGTATCGGTATTTGCTAAGCTATCCTTGTCCCCCTCTTTCATCTTCGCATCCCCTTTATTTAGTATCTTTTATTTGGTAATTCTTTCAAATTATTGTACCATTATCAATAGTCCATGTCAAACAAAGATACTAAACCAATAAGGTAATTGCATTTGGTATTATCTTAATCTTAGCAGAAGTACCACCAGGTTCATATTCTCCATCAATCGTCCATGAAGTGGGCTCTTTCATTGTAAATTTAGCCTCAGCTGTTTTTAGAAAAACTATCATGTCGTTATTATAATCTTTCTTGGATAAGAAGAGGATAATTTTATGCAAATCCATAGGAGTTTTCGGTCTTTTAATAAGAATCAATTCTAGAAGGCCATCATTAAGATCAACATTTAAGGCATCCAATTTTACAATCCCACCAATGGAGAAAGAGTTACTTACCGCCCCGAAGATATACTCATCCTCGTATACCTCGCCATTAGCTTCAACTTTAACATGATAAGGATGAATGCTTGGAATATCCTTTACCCCTTCCAAGATATAAGCCAAATGTCCAATAACATTCTTATGGGATTGTGGAGTGGAATAGGAACTTCCTGTAAATGCTCCAAAAGACGCGATATAATTAAAGAAACGTTTATCATTGAAGCAGCCAATATCTAATGTTTTCTTCTGCTCCATCATAATTGCTTGTGCTGCCGTCTCTACCCGATTAGATAGGTTTAGGCTAGTAGCAAAATCATTGGTAGTACCTGATGGAATGTAGCCTACTGGAATGGATACACCAAGTTGCATAACACCAGATATTACTTCATTAAGCGTACCATCACCACCACTACAAACAACAATATCATTCTCTAAAGCATGGTCCATTACCAGTTTTGTCGCATGCCCCTTCGCTTTTGTGGTTCTAAGATCCACTTCATAGCCATTTTGTATAAATAGATTAGCGACCTTGAAGCGATTTGACTTTGTACTTAGCTTCCCTGCAATCGGGTTTATTATTAATAATATTTTTTTATTATCTGTAATTTGCATTGGAACACCTCTTATAAATATTCCTTCTTAGAATAAATTATTATTATGTTAATTACTTTATACAGTTTTTTAGAAAAATTTTCAATAGTATTTTATATATATTATAGTATCACCCAAAAAAGCTTGCAACTAAACAAATTACGAGTTTTTTATTGTTATAATATAATTAACGAATCTGTAAGCCAATTGCTTCATTTATCTATCCTTCCTCTATCTATCGTTTTCCCTTGCAAGAAATTGGCAACACCATCATACCAATGCTCAAAGTAACTTTCTGCTGAAATTTGTCATTTTATCACATTGACATTAAAGTTTTAAAGCCTTTATAATATTCCTTGGATTTTTAAAGTAAGGAAAAGAACCGTCATAGCGAACACTTATTTATAAACCTATGAAAGGCTTGTTATCATAGAAGGAGTAGACATAATGAAAACACTAGAAGTAAGCTTAAGACAAGAGGTCACGCGCAATGATGCATTAGCCATTATGAACTGGATGGAAGACCGTGAGGTCACCAAATATCTAAATGAGCTATCGAATATATCACAGGAAATACATCAGGCAATCAGTCGAGTAAATATGTATATTATGACACATTTATTTAATCGTGGAGGTAGTTTCTTTGTTGTATGTACGGAAGACAACCATCCTATAGGTTTTATAAAACTTATCCGTAAAGGAAATGAAGCTGAAATTGTTGTTGTCATCGGTGATAGAAAAAAGTGGGGTTATGGTTTTGGTACAAAAGCAATCTTCCAAGGTTTAAATCAAGCATTTTTTGAATGGAGAATTCCTAGGGTTATTGCTAAAATAGATCCGAGAAATACTAGATCAATCAAGGCATTTGAAAAAACCGGCTTTCACTTTGAGAAGGAGTTAACCCACACTCATCTTTTTAATATAACGATGGATGATTATATCCATCAAGCAAATTACAACTAAAATGATCACAGTTTTTCATTTTTAAATTAATCAGCGCTAAGATATTTGTAAATCCAGGTCTAATGTCTCACAAATATCCTATTTGTTTTTCGTAAGAATGTTAATTATAACATTAACAAATGTTGCCATAGCTACGTCGAGAATTGCTAGTTATCGCTATAATAGAAATGTATTCTTACTACTCTTTATGAGGATTATGACAAGAGACAAAATCTATATAAACTGGAGGTAGCAATGATTAATTTAGATAATCTTAACCGTCAACATGTTAATATAAATAAAGAAATTAAATACATTGTTAATGAAATAAAAAAAGGCCGTGCTGATATTGATACTGCTGAAGCGGCGCTACACATCAGTAGATTAGCCGGTTTATTAAGAATTCATTTATTAGAGGAGGATAAATTCTTATATCCAGACCTACTAAAATGTTCTGACGAGGCAATTCGTGATCTAACCAAACAATATATTGCTGAAATGGGTAATCTAGCAACAGAATATACAGAATTTAAAAATTCTTATAATACAAGTTTTAAAATAAAAAACGATATAGATAACTTTCTAATAGAGGCCGATCAGATATTGAAAGCTTTGAGCAACCGTCTTTCCAAAGAAGATAGAGAATTGTACCATCTCATAGCCGAAAGAAAGTTATAAAAACCAAAGGGCTGTCTCATTAATTTGTTCAGCGCCATTCTTGTTAGTGATGTTTATCACATCAAAGCCTAAAAGAATAGCATATGATTTTTAATCCCTATGTGCGACAATCGAGCGAGAGCGTGTCTACGTTGGATAAAAATCATATGCTATTTTCAAAAAGCTATCATGTGATAAACATTGTGGTTTTATGAATACGCTGATGATATTTATTATTGCAACAGCCCTCTTTTTAATGAAATCTTGTATATTCTTCTACCTTAGTTGGAGCACTCTCTTTTTCACTATTGAGAACTCCATTAAGAAAGGTAGGGGGAAAATGAGTACCACAATGACTACATTCAATATATTCTCTAGATTCCGTTTGCTCCCTACGATCATAGAGGTAGGATAAAAACAACTCATCGTTTTTAAGCCCAGGGGCATCCGAATCTATTATATAAGAATAAACATAACTTGCCTCATGCTTCAAAATCAATTCATTGCTATCACAAATAGGACAGATATATTTCCTCTTGTTCATTCTTGTTAATCCTCCTATACATAACACTTTATCTATAGAATAACCTTTCTTGAATACCCTTATACGATATCGTTAAATCTATTTTATATTAACGATTGTTTTCTTGACAAAAACCTAATATTCGATATATTATATAATTCTGCGGATTTGACCTCTAAAGCCTAGGGCTTTGTTGGTCACGCTGTGTTTTACCCATCCAAGCTATCGTCTAATTTAAATAAGCTTAAGAAAGAATATAGCTCGAATGTGATAATTCGCTTTCCGTGGATATTATATCAATAATTACGCAGATTAGGATTTATATTGCACTAATCTGCTTATCATGGAGGATTTATTTTGACTGATTATTTAAAGGAAATTAGAAAAAGAAGAACATTTGCGATTATTTCCCATCCGGATGCTGGTAAAACAACCCTTACAGAAAAATTTCTTCTATATGGTGGAGCGATTAATCTTGCAGGTTCCGTGAAAGGAAGAAAATCAGCAAAACATGCCCTTTCGGATTGGATGGAAATTGAGAAACAACGTGGTATATCGGTAACATCATCCGTTATGCAATTTAACTATGATGGATATTGTATAAATATATTAGACACACCTGGACATCAAGATTTCTCTGAAGATACCTACCGTACTTTAATGGCTGCCGATTCTGCTGTCATGGTAATTGATGCTTCCAAAGGTGTAGAGGCGCAGACGAAGAAATTATTCAAAGTTTGTGTTATGCGTAATATTCCTATTTTCACATTTATTAATAAGCTAGACCGAGAAGCAAAGGACACCTTTGAATTATTAGACGAGATTGAAGAGGTATTGGGTATTGACACCTACCCCATTAATTGGCCAATCGGTTCTGGTAAAAATTTTAAAGGTGTTTATGATAGAGACACAAAAAAAATCTTGCGTTTTTACGCTTCACACAATGGCCAAAAAGAACTTAATTCTGTGGAAGCAGATCTTGGGGATCCAGCACTTGATACATTAATCGGGAAAGAAAACCATGATATTCTATCAGACGAAATCGAGCTACTTGATGGTGCTGGTAGTGAATTTGATATTGACTTGGTACTAAAGGGCGAGCTTACTCCGGTATTCTTTGGATCCGCATTAACAAACTTTGGTGTCGAGACATTTTTAAAACACTTTCTTACAATGACATCTCCACCATTGCCTAGAAATTCCTCTATTGGGAAAGTTGATCCTATGACAAATAATTTCTCTGCTTTTGTATTCAAAATCCAAGCAAATATGAACAAAGCGCATCGTGATCGTATCGCATTTATGCGGATTTGTTCAGGTAAATTCTCAGCAGGAATGGAAGTATTCCATATGCAGGGGAACAAAAGCCTCCGTTTATCCCAGCCACAACAATTAATGGCAGATGATAGGAAAATGGTCGAGGAAGCCTATGCTGGAGATATTATTGGTGTCTTCGATCCCGGCATATTCTCCATTGGTGATACCATATGTACAAAGGATAAAAAGTTCACCTATGAGGGTATACCAACTTTCTCACCAGAACATTTTGCTAGGGTACGCCAAGTGGATACTATGAAGAGAAAGCAATTCCTAAAAGGGGTTACTCAGATAGCACAGGAGGGTGCTATACAGATATTTCAGGAATTTAATACAGGAATGGAAGAAATTATAGTAGGCGTTGTTGGTACCCTGCAATTTGATGTTCTAAAATTCCGTCTTGAGAATGAATATGGTGCAGATATCCGCTTAGAGCCTTTACCTTACGAATACATCCGTTGGATTGAGAATAAAGATATCGATGTAAAACAATTAAGTGTTTCTTCTGATACGAAGAAGGTAAAAGACATGAAAGGAAATCCACTGCTACTCTTTGTTCATCAATGGAGCATAAAGACTGCTTTGGAGCGTAATGAAGGATTACAATTGTCCGAATTTGGAAGATAATAAAACATTAATTGTAGCATCAAAGGGTGAAATCATACTCTCAAATAAACTTATTATATGAGAAGGATGATTTCACCCTTTTTCTTTGATTATTAAGCATCAAAAATTATAAATAGATAAACACTATTTACGCAAATAACAAGATATAGTATTTCTATCTTATCTAATTAATTAAATACATTCCAATACCATCGCCATTGCTATCCTGAAAGCTTTTCGGATAGATCTGGTACACAACCGCATTCTTCCACCATTTATCTTGTTTATTCGCCATGTCTATTACTTATAGCCTCCTTTTAAAAACAATCAATTCATTTAGTCAATCAAATCAATCCAGACATTGCTCCATATCTCTATCTGTGGCACAACAAAGGTTATTATCCAGCCTCTATCTGTCTTCTTACGTTCATAAGCTAATTCCTGTACTTTTCCATGATCCTTATCTGGAGAAATAAAGTAAACACCCTTTACTGTTTTTTCTACCAATACTTGCATCTCCAGATTTTCAGTTACTGGTGGCTTATTTTTGCCTTGGTTCCAGAAGTTATCATTACCACTTAGGTTAATCAGACTGATTAATTTACGGTTGTTCTTTTCCCTTAGGGTTATCCATAATCGATCTTCTTCTCCTGTTACACTCCAACCTTCATTAAGGCATTTGTACTCCATATTATCCCAACCCATATGAGTTAAGCTAACATCGATTAATTCAGAATCATAGAATAGTTCCATATATTGAACAATAAAGTCATAATAACAACGCATTTTTTCACTTGTGGAAGCCGTCATAAAAGAGTGGTCAACATAATAGCCCTGTGTTAATACAGCATTTTCCTCTCCAAGGAGTAAGTGATATCCGCCGTTTGTAACAATAACAGCTGTAAGAAAGAATGCTGCATAGGCTGATCGCTCTTGTGTTTCCTCCATAAATGGTTTCAGATAGGCAGCTAGTATGACTGGCTTTGTATCTTTACATTCTCTTCTTGCATCCTTAATAATCTGTTGAATATGATCATATCGATTGTTTGGGTCCCACACTTCAATATAGATTGCATCCTGTGGCGCACAAGCAACTGTATTTACTGGCCAATTACCTACATTGTTAAATATAAGATGATTGTCCATTGTAATCCTATTTAATCTTTCTTTTGCATCTTCAATTAATGAATAAAATTCATCCTCTAGTTTAACTAACTTTTCCTTGTTATAAGAGTATGCACTCTTTGGAAAGCCGTAAGTATCCATATGAATTCCATCGAAGCCAACCATTTCTATTGCTTTTGCATATTCCTCAATAATATGGTTTCTCCATGGGCTATTTTTGGCTATATTCATGATATAAAAAATATCAATAAATACAAATGGATCACCCGTACTAGTATAGAAGGCCCATTCCTTATTCTTTTCATAAAACTCACGAGAAGCGGCGTATATTGCTCCATAACCAATTGATTTCATCCCATATTCTTTACATTGCTTAATCTTATTCTTCACAGTCTGAAGATCGACTTTTCTGCCCATCATATCATTATAAATCGTTTTTTGAGATACTAGATTATCATGACGATAGGACCAATCATAATATTGCACATAGTTGATATGAAACTTTCTTAGATTACTGACATCTCTAAAATCTAATCCATCATCGGTACTGTAATCACTTAAAAACCCATATCGTATGGCTTTGCTACATTCTGATACCACATCAAATGCGGTATAGCAACAATCTACTAACTGACCATTTTGATAGACTAGAAGCTCCACACCATAGCCTCCAAAATCCGTATTTATTCCTGGTAATTGGATCTCACATAATTGATCTGTTAAGGATACCCTCTGTTTATGTATCATATCTTGCAAATGAGTGATATATAGATCAGCCTGATACTCAGTTGTAGGTGGAGTATCAAACTCAATCATTAGTTTTATAATTTCATTTGTTAGATATTGTGCTTTTTCTGGATATAAATCAATTCTCATATAAATACCCTTTCTATTTTTAATTTTATTAGTATATAAATGTGACAAATTAATAAATACCATTTCTTTTAAAATATAAAGACTAACCTTTTAATGCACCATCGGTAAGGCCATTTATTAGATTTTTTTGAAAAAATAAAAATGCTGTAATAACTGGTATTATTGCTATTACTGCAGTTGCTGCCATCAAATTCCACTTAGCTCCTGCAAATTGTTGAAAATATACAGAAAGAGCCTGAGGTACATTATGTTTACTACTATCTTGTAGAAAGAATACAGCTTGAGAATAGTTATTCCAGATCCCGAAGCCATTTAATATAACAATTGCTGATATTGATGGTTTTAATAGAGGAAAAACAATTCGCCAGAAGGAAGAAAAATAGGAGCAGCCATCAATAATTGCAGATTCTTCAATCTCTTTCGGTATAGATTTAATAAAGCCACTAAATACAAAAACGCCTTGTGGCAATGCATTCGTTGCACATACCAGCGCCATTCCCCAAAGGCTGTTGATTGCGCCAATATCAATCATCAGGGTATATAGTGGTACAGTATTAATAATTCCTGGTATCATCATACAGCATAATAAAATTGCGAAAATCAGCTTATTGAATCTGTATTGAAACCTTGCTATGGAATAGGCAGCCATTGACGATAAAACGATGATAACAGCTATTGCCATAATTGTAATTATCGCAGAATTAACCATTGCATTTCCAATGTTCGATTTGATCCAACCTTCAATATAATTCTTAAAATAAAAGTCTGGAACAAACATATTCCCCTCATAGAAAACTCTTTGTGGAGTGTTTAATGATAATATTAATAATATTACAAAGGGAAACAAACAAAGCAGGCATATAAATAGAATACAGGCATGCCGAATAATTTTTAATACTTTACTCAATGTAGTCCTCCTTATCTAGTCTGTTGTTTTTGTTCTTGTCAGCCACATCGAGATTAGAACAGGAATGAGAATGATAAAGAACATAATAATCGCTACCGCAGTAGAATATCCAGTTTTACTTCCATAGCACATCCTCATTATATAGATACTTAAAGTCTCAGTAGCGTAACCAGGCCCACCACCAGTTAGTGACATTACGATATCAAATACCGACAGTGATCCAATTATATTGGTAACCACATTAATCCGAATCGCTGGAATTAACATAGGTAAAGTAATATAGAACAAACGCTTTGAAAAAGAAGCACCATCCACCTTGGCTGCTTCATATAATTCTTCTGGTATTGCCTGCAATCCAGCTAGGTAGATCACCATAGTCATGCCCGCATACTGCCATACATTTACAAGGATTAATACTAGCATTGATGTTGTATAACTTCCAAGCCAGTTACCAAACCACGAGCTCTTTCCCACCCGATCAAGCATATGGAAAATGAAGCCCCTTCCTGGTTGTAACAACAGATACCAAATATATCCCATTATTAATGGACTGATAATTGCTGGAAGGTATATAATCATCCTTGCAATACCCTTTCCTTTAAACTTGCTATTCATTAGTAGCGCATACAATAAACCAACAAAGTTAAGTAATGGCGCACTACCTAAGGCGAATAATTAATTCCTACCGAGAGTTAAATAAAGATTCCATGGTAATTCGGAACACGACAATTATCCTTGCTTTGTTGGGAACATTATTAGGCATTTTATTTCTACTTGTATTTATACAAAACTTTTTTAAGCCACTTTTTGCAATTGTTCATTCTATGAAACAAGTTCAAAATGGATATTTATCCGTACAAGTTGAGGTGAAAAATCAGGATGAGATCGGATATCTGGCAAAATCATTTAATAAAATGGTTCGGAGAATCCAAGAAACACTAAATAAAAATACTCAATTAATAAAAGAAGTCTATGAAATGAAATATTTACAAAAGGAGGCACAGTACAACAATCTATGTGCACAGATTAAACCGCATTTCCTATATAACACATTAAATACTATTAGTTTATTAATAAAGTGCAAACAAACAGATGAGGCGATCCAGAGCATAGAAAAGTTATCCTATTTTCTTCGTGGTATTATGAATTCAGATAAAATTATTACCTTAAAGTCTGAATTAGATATTATCGATTCCTATTTGAGTATATTAAAAGCTAGGTATAGCAATAATCTAGCCTACGAAATTAATGTTTCTACAGAATATTACGATTATTTAATCCCAGCACTCACTCTTCAACCATTAGTAGAGAATGCTATTATACATGGATGTGAAGTAAAACGTGGAAAATCCAAAATACTAATTAATAGTTCGCAGGATAAGGATTTTCTATATCTAAATATAATTGATAATGGCATAGGTATTGAAACAGACAAATTAGATATGTTAAACACAGAATTATTAAAAAATATATCATTATATGAAAGCTCTAAGATAGATGACCAAATTACAGAGAGTATAGGTTTAATTAATGTGAACAAGCGAATTAAGCTGAAATTCGGAGATGCTTATGGGATAAAATTATATTCTTCTGTATCGGAAGGAACCCATGTTCAATTAAAATTACCGTTAACATAAGAGAATGGAGGGCTGTATGTATCATACACTGATTGTTGATGATGAACCATTAATGAGAAAGTATCTAGGCGAAAATCTGTCTGCCATATGTTCCGATTTCCAAGTAACAGGAATTGCTTGTGACGGATTAGAGGCAGTAGAATCAATCCAAAAGCAACACTTCGATTTAGTTATTACTGATATTCGGATGCCTGAAATGGATGGACTAAATTTGGCAAAACATATCCATGATACAGGAATACAGGCAAAGGTAGCTATTATATCCGGTTATAATGAATTTGAATATGCACGACTTGCGATTAAATACAATGTATCTGATTATCTCTTAAAGCCACTGAATGATGCACAAATTAAGGAAACCTTAATTAAAATAAAATTTGAACTAGAGGAAGACGTGCTTCGCAAACACGCCAAGCATCCATCATTTTATAGAGAAGCTACGCCTTTAGAATTAAAATCTTCTCTATTATCTGCAATTATCAACAAAGAAAATGCTTTAATTCAAAAGTTATATAATTTGATAAAAAAACAAAACTTAACCTTTACCGGTAAGTTTTCGACTTTGCTTCTTCTTTGCATTGATGATTTGTACCTGCTCCTACAGGAAAAAACAGTGTCAGATAATACTTCATATAGTCTTATGCTTAACCAGCTGTGTCAATCCTATTGCTTAACTAATAATCTGACAACTGCGAAGGATGACTATGGAAATTCTATTATTCTCTTAAGTGCTGATTCAGAAGAAGAACTTACAGTTCTGGTTAAGCAAGTTTACTCAATCATACAGCAAAAATGGCAATTGGATCATATTAAACTGATTGCTTCCTATGGAAATATAGTAAAGGATATGTTAAGCCTTACAACCTCATATGATATGGCAATGCAATCCTTCGCCTTGGTATTGCTAAATGGAACTTCACCCATATCCTCCTCTTATTAT
>JAAYSQ010000266.1 GCA_012523925.1 Clostridiales bacterium | reverse complement strand
TCTCAACCTCAATATTATTCGAAATGCTTTCTTCCGTGGTCTCATCAAGATGTTGTATCTCTTTGGTATATCTCTCAGCTACAGCCATCGCTTCAGCATTACCGAAATACCGGTCAATCGTTGATGCTATCTCCGTTGGTGTCGCGATTACTGGCTCAACCTGAATTCCGGTAACAATGGCAATATCATCAATTGCGATCATATCCAAGGGGTCTGCCATAGCCACCCTAAGAACATTGGGATTATCTTCTTTATATGCAAAAGGAATTAACATATGCTTGCGAAGTATCTGATCATTAACAAGTTTTAAGATACTGTCATCTATTTTTATCCCAAGTAAAGACATCAATTCAAAGCCCAATTGCTTATGCAATGCTGATGCAATCTCTATCTCTGTAGTAAATCCTAGATCAATTAAGGTAACTCCAAGCTTTTGCTTTCTAATCTTTTGTTCCGATAAAGCCAATAACAACTGATCTTCTGTAATTACACCGGCATCTATTAGTAAATCGCCTAACTTCTTTTTCTTATTGTAGAAATCCATATCTATCCTCTTATCCAATCACTTACTCAATCTTTGTATTTACTTATATTTCCATTATACGACATTTTCTTACCTTATACAATATTTAATCTGAAAATATCACAATTAACATCATTATCACTTAATATGAGTATAATTTCCTACTTTTCTCTTTTAATATTTGAAGTTATTTGTTAAACAGATTAAATATTTAATAAAACTTTGTAATGAAAAAGAACTAAAAGCGAGCTAATCTTCTCCTCAAGTTCTTTTCCAATGTCAGTTCATATGATTTTTAGTCGTCTGATTTATTATAGTTGATAATCTCCTATTCGTCTATAATTTTATAGTAAATTAGTCCTGGTAAGTCTTGTTTTCCTAGTATAATAATTGTTTTTCTAGAAATTTTTCCTTAAATACCAATACAAAGGCTCTTAAAATACATAATTAAGTTCTTCTATCTATTATAGATTTATCTAGCTTTTGATAATGTTAATCCCTATAGATTCTTGCTAGTTTATAAATCCCCAATGTTAAAGTTGCTACAAAGATCAGAATTATCGGTAAGAACCATAGAAATTCTGGATTAGGGCTCGTTAATATCTTCAGTGCCCAGGTAGCAGGAAAGATGTAACCCGCATATTCCAATGCTTTTGGAAGCATATCGGCAGGAAACATAATGCCGGATAACATTAGGGAAGGAAGAAACAGGATTTGTGAATACATCGTCAGTTTGCTAACACTTTTCACGAATAAACCTAGTAGCCCTCCTATGGAAATACAAGTAATTAAAAAGATTGCTAGAAACCCAAAGTATTGGTAGGGATTTTCTGGTACTTTTGCATCGAATGCCAAAGGTGCTATTACATATATTATTAAACTTGAGATAAATAAATGAACAAAAGCCGAAATGAAATTATTGACTGCACCAGTCCACAGCGGAATTCCTCCCACTTGGTAAGCCTTTCGAATGTCACCGGAATACAACTCAACAAGAGGAATAGGTGTGCCAAGGAAGGCGCCCATTGTAATAGCAAATATCGTCATTGATTGGATTAAGGTATCTTTGGCCAAAGGATTGATTGAAGTAAATATGGTACCAATAAACAGGAAAAATAATAATGGTACAAAATAGTAAGTAACTAAGATTCCTTTATTTCTTAAATCCAACTTCCATTGTAATGCTACTCCATACAGGAATGCTTTCATGTTACCTACCCTCCTTTGCAATCTCAATAAAGCGCTCTTCTAAGCTAGCATGTTCGATTTTTATATCCAATACTTCATTATCCATTTCTTTTAATAATGTAAGTAACTCATACAATGCATCCGCAATCTCTGTGGTTGTAACCGTAAAATAGTTCCTTTCCGATTGATCCAGTTTACTATAGCTAAGCTTAATCTCTGGGAATTGATTTCTTACTCGAAAACTAATCTTACTCTCGCCAAAATGGCTTCCTGTTAATTCGTCAGCGGTTCCAAGGAAGGCCAGCTTTCCTTCTTTTAATATTGCAATTCGATCGCAGAGGCTTTCTACTTCCGCCATATCATGGCTAGCCATAAGAATGGTCTTACCAGAATCCCTAATTTTTCTAATCTCTTTATGTAAAGAAACTCTACCTTCCACATCTAGGCCAGCGGTTGGCTCATCAAGTATAACGATATCAGGATCATTGATTAATGCAATCGCCAAATGTAAGCGCCTCTTCTGACCAGTAGAAAGAGTTCGATACTGCTTATTCCGAAACTCCATAATTCCAAAAGAATGCAATGTTTCCTTATCAATCTTTGATTTATTCCAGAGGCAGAATAATTTGTAGGCCTCAATGGCTGTTATATTTTCTAACAGGGATGAGGACTGTAGCTGTACCCCAATTCTTCCGTGTACCCGTATATCCCCTTCATGATAACTTCTTATTCCTTCAATACATTCTAGCGTTGTCGTCTTGCCTGCACCATTGGCGCCTAGTAAAGCAAAAATCTCCCCTTGCCTTACGGAAATTGTTAATCCCGGAATCACGGTATTATTTTCATATCTTTTAACTAGGTTTATAACCTCAACCGCTGTTGCCATTATTCTTCTCCTTTTATTTTACAACTAATGGTACCAGTAATACGTTTTTTTGATACCATAGTTGTTATTTGGTAAGAGGTAATTATTACCATAACCTATTCTATAATACCATAATTTTCCATTTATTTCAATTGTTTTTTATTTCAGCATAACATCATTACATTTTCTTTGACTACATAGATTTTAGTATGCTTGGTTGAGGTAAAAAAGACGACAAGATTATGTCGTCTATATTATATATTACAGATATTTTATTCCATTTTATCTTATAGCTTGTGTTGATTCACCCACAACAAGGTCAGCGGAAAATATTTTTCCTTCCCTTTCAGAACTGCCTTCAATTAACTCAAATAGAATACGTATCGTCTCTTCTGCCATTTCCGGTGCTGGCTGCCGCATGGTGGTTATGGAAGGTTGATAGTAGAAGGTAATATCCATGCCATCGTAACCAGCAATCGAATAATCCTCCGGTATTCTTTTCCCCTTTTCAAAAATCGCTTTGCATGCACCTACAGCCATACTATCAGAAATTGCAAATATGGCGGTAAAATCAGTATCTGATTCTAAAAGTTCTTTCGCCACCTCATAACCATATTTCATAGAGAATGTATCGAAAGTATCATCTTCAACATAGCGAATCCGATTTTCATCAACGGGTATGTTATTCGTTTTTAACGCTTGCTTATAGCCTTCCAAACGTAATTTACCTATGCTCTCTTCCGATGGTGGTGTTGTAATTATAGCAATTTTCTTATGCCCCAACTTACAGAGATAATCCACCATACGATAGCTTTCTTTAACATCATCTACCATGACATAGGAACAACTTTTCTTATCTATAATCTCCGATATACCACCCGTACTTAAGACAAATGGTACTTTCATCTGCTTTAATTTATCCTTTGAGTGAGAAAAATAACCTCCCAAAAACACGATTCCTTTGAGCCGTTTCTCCTTCTCTAATTGTAATGCAACATCTAGTTCATCCTCATGCTCCTCAACACGGTGTAATAGAAAAGAATATTTTTTCTTCTGAATCTCATTTTCAAAGACCTTTAACATAGAATTAAAGAATGAGTTCGTAATACCTTTAATCAAAACTGCTATTGTATTTGATTCCGAACGTTTTAAATTCCGAGCACTATTATTCGGAACGTAATTATATTCTTTGATTGTCTTCATTATAAGGGACTTTGTCTTTTCATTAATATCCGGATGATCATTGATAGCACGAGAAACTGTGCTGACACCAACCCCACAGATTCTAGCAATATCCTTTATCGTAATAGCTTCCATTTGTTATCATCCTTTACCTATCACTGTATTTACACACTCACACGAAGTATGCTATATAAAGCATACCCCTACTTGTGAGTGAATACTTTATGCTGTTAATATGTATATTTAACCTTCCTCATTATAGCAATATATAGGAATTAATTCAATAAAGACAATCATCTTCCATAGGTTTTGGTCATTTCTCGTATTTTCACCAGTAAATCCTGACCAATCTCATCTTCCAGTAGTCGCCACTTCCAGTTTAGACCGACCGTTGATGGAACATTAATGCGAGCTTCAGATCCTAGATCAAGATAATCTTGCATTGGAATAATACATAAGTCGGCCACACTCTGTTGGGCTAGACAGATAATATCCCAAGATATATTATCCACATCCTCACTCTTGCGATTAAGGTATCGCAGAGCATACTCTCTATCCTCTCTAGAAATCGTATTAAACCAACCTTTAATGGTGTCATTATCATGGGTTCCAGTATAAACAACGCAGTTTCTATCATAATTATGAGGCAGATAATCACTTTCTTCACGGGAGTCAAATGCAAACTCCAACACCTTCATCCCCGGAAAACCTGTTTTCTTGAGGAGCTGGCGTACGCTTTCGGTAATGTAACCTAGGTCTTCTGCGATAATATCAAGCTTGCCTAATTGCTTCTCTATTGCTTGGAATAGTTCAATTCCCGGACCTTTCATCCATTGACCATTCCGAGCGGTCGGTTCACCATAAGGTATGGAGAAATATTCATCAAATCCTTTGAAATGATCCACTCTTAATGTATCATACCAACGAAAGCTCATGGCAATCCGCTTAATCCACCAAGAATAACCTGTAGACTTGTGAACCTCCCAGTTATACAGGGGGTTTCCCCACAGTTGACCATCTTCTGCAAAACTATCTGGAGGACATCCAGCTACCGCAATAGGATTACGGTTTTCATCCAGTTGAAAGAGTTCTGGATTAGACCAAGTATCCGCACTATCAAAAGCAACATAAATTGGAATATCTCCAATAATTTTAATTCCTTGCTGATTCGCATATTGTTTTAGTTTCTTCCATTGTTTATCAAATACATATTGTATAAATTTATAAAATTCAATATCTTTCTCTAATCTTAAGCGGCATTCCGCAAGGGCATCTAAATCACGATACCTGATTTTCTCATCCCACCTAGCCCAGCTTAAGCCACCGTAAGAATCTTTAATCGCCATATAAAGTGCATAATCATCGAGCCAATCGGCATTCTCTTTCTGAAATGCAATAAATTCAGTATCTGCCTGACAGTTACTGCGATCATATGCTTTACGTAGGATAGGAAACCGGGAAAGATATATTTTTTCGTAATCAATGTACCTCGGATTATCACCGAAATCGCTGTCCCTGCACTCGCTTTCTGTTAGCAATCCTTCTTTAATTAATTCATCCAGATCAATGAAATACGGATTTCCAGCAAATGTGGAAAAGGATTGGTAAGGCGAATCCCCATATCCCGTAGGTCCTATCGGCAATATTTGCCAGTACTTTTGACCTGCGATTTTCAATTGATCAATAAATTTATACGCACTTGATGAAAACGAGCCAATCCCATAATTAGAGGGTAGGCTAGCAATCGGCAATAGTATTCCGCTTGCACGCATATTTGTCACTTCCTTCATGTCTTATTTATTAATTTATTTATTATTAGCCTTTCACTGCACCAGCCACTACACCCTCGATAATATATTTCTGACAAGTTATATAGAATATTACGATTGGTATGATAGCTAAAACTAACATAGCCATCATTGCTCCCATATCAATGGAACCGTAGCCGCCTTTTAAATACTGAATTGCAATTGGTATTGTTTTGTAATCCATACCGATTAATAGATAAGGTAATAGGTAGTCGTTCCATATCCACATACTATTAAGAATAGCAACGGTAACTATAATCGGTTTTAATACCGGCATAACCACTAGAAAAAAAGTCTTAATTGGGCCACAGCCGTCAATCATGGACGCTTCTTCCAATTCCAAAGGAATTGATTTCACAAAACCGCTGAACATGAACACCGACAAACCTGTTCCAAAACCAAGATATATAACTATAATACCAACTGGATTATCCAAGTGTAACACATTCGCAACCTTGGTCATTGTAAACATAACCATTTGGAAAGGTACAATCATGGATAATGTAAATACATAATAAAGCATCTTGTTAAGTTTGTTCTTTACTCTAGTTATAAACCATGCTGTCATCGAAGTAAAGAGTAAAATTGCCGCAACGGAGCCTAATGTAATAAACAGTGACCATCCAGCTGCATGTAAAAATTTAGTTTTCTCCAAACCGCTAGTGTAGTTTTCCAGCCCTATAAAGGTTTCACTATTGGGCATCTGGAATGGAGTTTCACTTATAAAGAACTTTCCCTTAAAGGAATTCATTAGCACAATAAATATGGGAGACAGAAATAAAATAGATAAAGCAATCAAAAAGATAAAGAGTAATATTTTCACTATTGATTTACGTTTACGAACTCCTACTTCCATTAATTCTCTACCTCCCTCTTTCTTGTTATATTAAGCTGAATAATTGCTACCAATGCAACTATTAAAGTAAACACCACTGCTTTTGCTTGGCCAATGCCCTCACTGCCTACAGAACCATAGAATGTGTTATAAATATCTAAGGCAAGCATTGTCGTCTTTCTCGATGGCGCACCTGCGGTTAATGCTAAGTTCTGATCAAATAATTTGAAAGAATTGGACATGGTTAAAAACAAACAAATCGTCACCGATGGCATAACCAATGGGAGAGTTATCTTCCTTAATATCTGGAACTTGCCTGCTCCATCAATTTTCGCCGCCTCCATTATATCTTTTGGTATGTTTTGTATTCCTGCTATGTATATAACCATCATATAACCGATCATCTGCCAATTCATCATGATTACTAGGCCCCAGAAACCGTATTCTGGCTTATAGGTAAGCGTCACTCCAAATCGAAATAGAATACCGTTTAGTATCAACTGCCATATGTAACCAAGAACAATACCACCGATTAAATTTGGCATAAAAAAAACTGTACGAAACAAATTCGTACCTCTAATGTTCCTAGTTAATAGTAATGCAAGTAAAAATGCAAAAATATTAACTGTTACCATTGATACAATAGTAAATTTCACCGTAAACCAGAGCGCATTGGTGAATTCCTTGTTGGAAAACGCTGCTATATAGTTTCTTAATCCAACCCACCTGGCATCAATTACTGTTGTGAATTCTGTAAATGATAGAAATATTCCCAGTAGAAATGGAATAAAAAATGCTATAGTAAACGCTATTAAAGTTGGTAATACGAAAATCGGGAAATACTTTCTATTATGTCTTTCCATATTGTCCTCCCATATATAAGATCAATACACATATGAATCCTAACAACTTGTTTTATAAGAATTCATGACAAGCAGCATAGTGGCTTGTCATGAATTCATGTATTGTATGCCTAAGCCGCAAAGTAACGCACTCTTAAAAAGCACCTTAACTTATAATTATTTCGCTCTTTCAGACTTCCAAGAGTCCTTTACGATAGTAACAACATCATCCCAAGTTTTACTATCTTGAACATATTCTAATAAAGCATCACCAAAGTAATTTTTAAATTCTTCACTAGGGAAAGCAGCAAATGTCCATGCTACGGATTCAACATCCTTCTCCATCCAAGTTAATACTTCTCTTGCCAATGGATCAGTTGGTTTTTCATCATCATTAAAGGTAGTAAATGGTGCGATAAAGCCTAACTGATTAGTAACATAATCTTTACCCTTTTCACTGCTAAACAGCCACTCTAAGAACTCGATAGATGCCTGTTGTTTTGCTGGAGAAACTTTGCTATTAATTGCGAAATAATTCTCTGTACCAACACATAAACCTTGTTTTTCTTCTCCACTTACACCAGTATAAATTGGTAAGAACTTGATATCTTCCGCTGCCACTACGTTTCCAGCAACATCATTAATCTGTGACCATGCCCAGTTACCATTCTGCACCATTGCAGCTTGGCCAAGTGCAAATTCAGCCATAGAGTCATTAACTGACTTACTTCCAAGAAGCCCCTTCTGTGTAGAAGAATTGTTGGTATAGAGATCAAAAATATTTCTAAAGTTATCCGCATATGTAAATTGAATCTCATCTGCAGCAAGTCCAGCTAAGACGCTATTATCATATGCTGTGTTATCTTTAAACTCATAGAAAAGAGGCATATTCGCGAGATGCGTTTGCCATCTCCACTGTTCACCAGCACCTAAGGATGTAGAAGCAAATACGCCTTTAATCCCCAAATCATCAGCATGGGCTGTCATATCTTCAACCACAGACTTTAAGGTGGCGAAATTGTTTACTTGATCCATAGAAGTCACATCAGTTGCTTTATCTTCTAAAGCAAAATATTTCTCCATAATTGCGTTATTGTAAATAATTCCATATCCTTCTACTACATATGGAATACCATAAACACCATCGCCAGAAGTTACAGCAAGACTCTTATCGGATAGGTAACTATAAAAATCAGTATCTTTTAGATCTAAGCAATAATCTTTCCAGGCTTCATAACCAACAGGACCATTGATCTGGAAGATAGTCGGAGGATCTGACTTTGCAACTTCAGATTTCAGTGTCTGCTCATAAGTACCACTTGCAGCCGTTACGACTTTAACCTTAATACCTGTCTCTGCTTCATAGTCGGCAGAAATCTGATTGTACACTTCTGCAATCTCTGGTTTGAAGTTTAGGAAATATATTTCATCTACCTCATCCACATCTTCACTTGCACTATCTGAAGTATCCTCTTTCTTCTTATCTGTATTGGTTTCTTCAGTTTTCTTCTCTGGGGTACTGCCTGTATCCTTTGTTTTCCCCTCCCCACTACAAGCGGTTAATGATGCTGCCATTAGCATCAATGCACAAAGAATTGCTAATAACTTACTTGTTTTTTTCATCTCTACCTCTCCTTCTTTTTGTGGAATAATACCAATAAACTACTCCAATACTTTAATATTATTTGATTGGAAACGTTATCAGTAACCTTACCGGTACCGTTTCCAATTGTAATATTACCATATTATTTTCCAAATTTCAATAAGAATTATACATTTTTTATAAAATATTTTTATAAAGTGCTTTTGTTTGTTATTATATGACAAACATATTTACAGCTTCATCAAGATCCTTAGCATTGGTGACTAGTTCATTTGAAGCTTTATCCAATTCCTTAACAGATTCTGATTGTGCATCTACTGTTTTCTCTATAGAACAAGAAGTTGCCAGTGTTTCCTCCGATACAGCAGATATATTTTGAACTGCACTTAAGGTTCCCTTTCGAGCTTCTTCCATATTTTTAACGTTATTGCTTATCACCGATAGATTATAAATAAAACGATCCAAACCTGAATTCATATTCTGGAAAGCTTGAATGGTGTGATTTACAATATCATTCTGCTTGTCCACAACATCCTCAGCTTCCCTAGCTGTTCCCACAGTTTCTGCCGTTTGCTTAACTATCTCACTAATGACGCCCCGAATTTCATCTGCTGATTCCATCGATTTGCTAGCAAGCTTGCGGATTTCAGTAGCAACTACGGCAAATCCTTTCCCAACATCACCTGCTCTTGCTGCTTCTATAGATGCATTAAGAGATAGAAGATTCGTTTGATCTGCAATATCATTCATAACATTAATAATTTCGCCTATGGATTTTGTTTTCTCTTCCAAAGCGGTTATATTATCAACTACGTATTTGGTAATACGGTTCGTTTCCTGTGATTGATTCGCCAAATTTTCCATGGTATTTATGCCATTGGATACAATCTGGCTCATCTCTTCCATAAGCTCTTCTATTTCTTCAAGATTACTATTTACTACTGTGATTTTCTTAGACAAATCATCCATTTGTGATAAACAATTCTGTGAATCATTTGCCTGCCCTTCAATTCCAGAGGTAATATCGTCAACTGCATCCGTGATATTTGCACTGGAATTAGAAATTGTCTGAGAAGCTTTCATAACATTCTTTGCTGAATTTGAAACCAATCCACTTACATTGGACATCTTTTGAATTAACTTTCTCATATTATTCAACATATCAGTGATATTGCCTGCTAAGATAGCAAACTCATCTTTCCTATTAACAGCAACCTGAACGGTCAAATCTCCCTCCGCTATATTCTGTAATTTTTCTATGATATGTCTAATATTTTTACCTATTCCATTGGATATGGTAAATCCAATCGATACAGCTACTATACAAGCAATGACAACAACAATCACAGTGGTTAATTTGATATCATTTGCTTGCTGCATAAAGCTAGCTTTTGGAACCATTCCACAGATTGTAATACCAGTATCACCGATTTTGCTATACATAAATAAATGTTCTTGCCCATCATAATCAACATATTCTGCCCCAATTTGCTGTTCCGCTACAATGCTTTCGGCAAAATACCCTTGCTCGTAAAATGAGAATCCCCCTACTTCTGCCATTTCTGTTTTCTCATCATGCACCTGCTCCACTGACTGATCCAAATCTTTTGCCTGATTGCGGATTACAATTTCACTTCCATCCCCAGTTACAATTCCAACCAAACTATTATCTCCCAGGGATAATTCACTTAAAAATGTCTCAACTTCCTTCCTACTGATATCGATGGCGATAATAGCTTCCTCATTCTCAAATTTACGTATAAAGGACATGGCATAAGCTTCTTTATCAAGGCTAATTTTATCGTCAATAAGCGGATGGCTTCCAATCCATATGGTTTGCTTACCTTGTAAAGAACTTTCAATATCTGTATAGAACCCCATTATATTTTCCATATCACTGGTTAGAACAGGAACATTATCTCTAGGAATAATATGTATATTCTCAATGAAGCGTTCTAGGTTCGTTTTGGTAAGTAACTTATTATTATTGTTCATTACGAAGGATAACCTCTCCTGTTTATTGGTATAAGTAAGCCCTCTCGTAAAATAATCCAAATCATTATCATTGGTGTACTGCTGTGATAATGCGTCAACAGCTTCAAATACATAGCCCATATAGCTAGAAGCCATATCAAATGAGTTCTCTGTTGCTAGTTCATAGTTCGATATTAATCCTTCCGATGCCTTAGAATAAGAAATAATTCCAAGAAAAACAATTAAAGCTACCGGGATAATGAATCCCAGAATTAATTTCTGCAAAATACCGAATTTTATCTTGTATCCCCCAATTGTACCAGTATTATGCTTTTTGTTTCCCCGTAATTTGTTATACAATTTTGTTAACACCTTGCCCATATGGCATCTCCTCCTATGTGAAATATCACTACTATCATTGACATTATAACCCAATAGAATAAAAATGTATATAGTTTTTTCGAAAAGTTTCGATAATTTATTAATAATTTCTTTTACCTTAATATAGGACTCCAGAACCAAACCAAATTCCTTCATCACTCTGTGCATCAGCTATGAATTATTCCAAAGGAATAATAAGAATATAGAGCAAATAATAAAAGCTATAGAAAACATAATGGCTAAGTTTTCTATAGCTATATTAATGTAAAATAAGTACAATTCTGTATTTATTCTGAAACAGTTATTTTCATTTGACATTAAGCAATCATATTCTAATTTACTTCTCAAAGCACTCTCTTAACTTTTTTAATGCCTTCTTTTCTATCCTGCTGACATAACTTCTTGATATACCCAATTGATTTGCAATTTCGCGCTGAGTTACCTCTTTTCGATTATGCAAACCATACCGAAGAAGAATAATTTCACGTTCCCTATCGGTTAGAACTTCGCCAATCATACTATACAGTTTCTTAATATCATTTTCCAATACGATATTCTCTACAATATCAATTTCCGCTTCTTCAATGATATCCAACAGATTGATTTCATTGCCTTCCCGATCCGAACCAATAGGATCATATAAATACACTTCTTTGGCTAAACGCTTGTTACTTCTTAGCATCATTAACAGTTCATTGTCAATACAGCGGGAGGCATATGTTGCCAGGCGGATCCCTTTCTCATTATCAAATGTATCGATTGCTTTAATAAGACCAATCGTCCCAATCGATATTAAATCATCTGTTTCTTTATCTGCCATATTGTATTTTTTAACGATATGTGCAACCAAACGTAAATTATGTTCAATAAGTTTATCTCTTGCTTCTTTGTCACCTTCCTTGCAACGCTGCAGATAGTCCGCTTCCTCTTTTGAATTTAATGGCTTAGGAAATGACTTCACGAAGATAAGCACCCTCAATGCTTAATGATTCGTTACTATCATATGTGCATTATTGACAGAAAGTGCCTATCCCTCTTAAAAAAGGACAGAAGGACTAAATAAACTTTCTTCTGTCTCAAGAAAACAAGTCTAATTATGTCCCTTAGACTACATAAATGGGTTGTTTCCATGAAAATAAGACTGTTGGGATAAGTTGTACGGCGATGCGGCAGAGATGTTTATCACGTTATAATTTTTGAAAATAGTGTATGATTTTTATCCAACGTAGATACGCTCTCGCTCGGTTGTCGCTCATAGCGGTACATAAGGCCTAGGCAAACACATATCTTTCGATATATGTATGCCCAGGCCTAAGGACCAATGGCGACAAACGATCTACTTATGGATTAAAAATCATACGCTTTTCTTTAAGGTTTTGTTGTGATAAACAATTAAGCTCTTTATGGCCCCGGTTCTTGTTAGTTATATTTATTTATAAGTTTTAAAAGCGTATAATTTTTATCCAATGTAGCCACATTCTCGCTCGGTTGTCGCTCATAGCGGTACATAAGGCCCAGGCAAACACATATCTTTCGATATATGTATGCCCAGGCCTAAGGACCAATGGCGACAAACGATCTACTTATGGATTAAAAATCATACGCTTTTCTTTAAGGTTTTGTTGCGATAATCAATTTAATTCTTATGTGGACGTAGGTAGAATGAGAAATTAAATTTCTTATCGGTAAAACGATATTTTTCTAATAACTCTGTTCCACAACTTGCAGAACCGATTCCACTTAACTTATAGTCAATTCGGACGATAGTATGGTTACCCGGCTCTAAATCAAAGCTATGGCTTGTATTGGTTAACTGCTCAGAAGTATAATGGGATACATTACATTCAAAGGCCTTATTAGAACCAAATTCCAAAGCATTACCTTGATCATCTGATACAGAGAGGTATTTCACATTAGTATGATTACCATGCTCCTGCGGCTTAATATAAGGAACATATTGATCTGTTACCGTTGTCTGATAATATCCTGTGGTAACGTGATGGCATAAATCCACATAGTTCTCATGTGGCCCCTTGCCGTAATAAGCCATTTGCTCCATACTTACCGGAAGTTTAAATTCAAAGCCAAACCTTGGAAGCCATATGCAATCTTCACGCACTTCTACATCCATATCTACATTTAGATAACCGTCCGTATCCATTCGATATGTGGCATGATACTTAGCAAATGGTACACGGGCCACTCCAGCTAGACTTCCATTAACAGCTACTGTGATTTCTCCAGACTCTGATTTGTTCCATTCAAAGCTATAGCATTTATGGAATAAGCGATTCATATTCCAAGCCATCTGATTATCTTCATATAGTCCCCAGGTATGCTTAATTTTCCGATCATTATCAGTAGGAGCTCTCCAGGTTGAAATATCAGCTACATCTA
>JAAYSQ010000265.1 GCA_012523925.1 Clostridiales bacterium | reverse complement strand
TAGGCATTTTGATATATAATACTTATAGTAAATTATGCCTCCTCATTATCTGCTCTCTCGTCAATCATCTCATTAATTTTATTTAAAGCCTCTTTGATTCCACCAACCCCATCGATTATACCTTTTTCAACAGCTTCTGATCCAACTAGGATGGAACCAACATCTTTGGCAAGCTGTTTGGTATCCAGCATTAAGCCCCGGAATGATTCGTAGTCAATTTTAGAATTTCTTACAACAAAATTAATGATCCGGTCTTGTATCTTCTCAAAATACTCAAATGTCTGTGTAACACCTATTACCATACCATTCATTCGAACCGGATGGATTATCATAGTTGCACTTGGAACAATATAGCTAAAATCAGCCGATACTGCTAAAGGTACACCAATGGAGTGGCTACCACCAAGTACCAAGGAAACCGTAGGTTTACTAAGTGATGCTATCATTTCTGCAATCGCAAGACCAGCCTCCACATCACCACCAACGGTATTAATTAGAATTAATAATCCATCTATATCATTACTATCTTCAATGGCTGCAAGCTGTGGTAGTACATGCTCATATTTCGTAGTTTTATTGTGCTGAGGAAGACATTCATGGCCTTCAATTTCCCCAATAATAGATAGCAAGTGTATCTTATGGTCATGCTTTCCATTTTCAAGTAGTGTCTGACCGTATTCTGAAATTTTCTTATCTTTCAGATCCTCATTCTGTTTCTCTAACTTTTCATTTTCCTGTTCTTCATTGGATTTGCCTTCTTTCTTATCTGGCTGTTCATTCACCTGCTCATTTTTTGGTCCTACATTGCTTGTATTATTCTCAGCTACTTGGCTCTTGCTATTTGAATTATTATTATCTCCTTTATTCTGTCCTCCACTAGAATTATTTGATATATTATACTTGTTATCGTTATCGGAATTATTATTTCTTGATGAATCCGCGTCGCTATTAGCTATTTTATGAGCTGCATCATCCTTACTGTTATTGCTGTTAGTTGATTCGTTTTTCGAACTTTTATCTTGTATCTTGGAATGGTTCAGATTTTCATTCATCATTAAATTTTCCAACATGAATTGCCCCTCTTTTCTAAGTATTCATTACCTACATTTTTTCTATTTATTCTATTATAATTTTTAATACATACGAAAAATTAATCAGGTAATCTTATTTTAAGAAAAAAAAGAATTACTATGTAGCAATTCTTCTTCCTATATTATGTGGCAATTTATTAATTTTATTCGAAATGGCAACTCAATTTGTTTTGTTGTAAGCTCATTCGTATAATTTTAGAAAATCCATGAAAACTCTATTAATTAGTTATTGCTGATTTTCCTTCTTCCAATAGGATTTCATATTTTTACTCTCAAGCTCTAGGACAAAAATACGCTTAATTCTTAGGAAATACTCTAATTCTTTTAAAATTTGAAATAATATTGCGCGATATTCAAACTCTTCCCTAGTTTCAGGCAAAGGTTCCTTTCGATAATATTCATACAATTGCTCTATCTCTTCTATTAAGCCCTTTACATTGTTTAACTCATGAAAGGAATCTGCCACGTGATTTATATAATCTGCAATAGGATAGGTCTGCTCTAGCACAACTGGAATCTGATTAATATGATCGCGGATTGTTTTCAAAACTTCTATCTGCATCTTACGCATTTCAAAATAGGAAATTAAATATCTTGTATCCGCAAGCAATGTATTGCCCTCGTTTTCCTTTGCTTTCTGCAATAAGGAATCAACTTCTTCTTCCAAATGAGAAAAATCTGTACTAGCAGGTTTTAGCTTGGACACTCCAACAACCACATTTTCCATTTCCTTGTGTTCTTCACCCTGTACAAGGCAAGCTACTTTCTCCTTTAAATCATTGGCAAGACTTCGGAGAACAACTTTCATTTCCTCCTCAAATGCTCTCTGTTCCATCTGAATTTGCTTCTTATTCTTTGGCATGATTAAATTAATTGTAATGCCAATTCCCATACCAATTAACAATAAACCAACTTCATTTATTATCATGGGAAGGTCCATTCTTTGCTCAACTAGGAAATGGGTTGTTAGTACTGTATTCATAGAAATACCATCCTGGAGCCCAACCGCATTACACAGAGCAATAAAAAGCAAAGCAAATCCACCAAAAGCAATTGAACTATATCCAAAAACGCCAAAGATTCCATAGGCAATTATGATTGCCAGAATGAAGCCAAATATCCTTTTTAAAGCGATAAATATGGTTTCCTTCTTCGTATTCTGTATAGTTAATATAGTAATAATCCCAGCAGAAGGACTAAATGCCAATCCAAAGCTATCCGCTATAATAATTGCAATCGCGGTGCCTATACCTGTTTTCAAAAGATATAATAGATTTTTATTTTTCAATAAATTCCATCGTTTTGTATTCATGGTCATCCCTTTCGTAAAATTCATTTACATAATACAGAGACTTTACTATTATGTATCCCATATTGTAGTCTATTAGTGTATACTAGGCAAGCCAATTTCTGCTTAATATTATTACTAAATGGTATACCTCTCTATTCATATCATATAAGAAATAAGTAAACAAGAGCAAGTATAAGCAGTCCACCTACAATAAATGTAAGTCTTCCAAATGCAAACTTTACTATATTATTCTTATAGAAATCTTTATGATATGGCTTCATTTCTCTTTCCTGTCTTGTAATTTCATTATTTAGATATGAGCTTATATTTGCATTTCCTCGACCCATATTATTCAAGTTAACACCTGAAGGATTTCCCCTCATAGAAGTCAAAATACCTATAAATATCAGAAGTATACCCTCATAGGTAAGGATATTCTCAAGTTTATAACCGTATTTCTGCGATATGACTACCCCAATTCCATAAGCTAACCCTAAGTAAATTAGAGCGAACAGTAAAAGAAATAATATTTTCTTAATTGTACTTGTTGCTTTTGATTTCATAATCCCCTCCTGCAATAACATTACAAACTCTTATTTGTCTGGCGGATAATAGATAATTTTGCTATCCAATATTCCTTATCTCTTACATCAAAAATCGTTCTCTTAAAAATCTTTCTTCGGTTCATTTATTGATCGCAGTTCAAAGTTCAACGCTTTGTCATTAAAGATTTGAAGATATGTCATCTTTCCTTCTTCACTTGCAAATTGCGCACTTCCTTCAATTGTAATATCTTTCTTATCGCCATCTTTCGGTCCATAATTAAGATATATTGTAAAGGTATAATTCATTGGCTCTTTATCACTTTGTGTAATATCAATGGCATCCACTTTTATTTCATATTCTTCCGTAGTAGAATACACAAAGTAATATGACCAATAATCTCTTGCAAATGCACCATTATAGTATTCCTCAGTCATATATGGCGCATACATTTTAATAAGTTTCTCATCAATATTATTATATAAACTATCATCTGGAGAAAACATGGTATTTACGGGTTTCTTTGATACCATCTCTTCCAATGCTTGATTAAACTCTTGGAATAGCTGTACCATTTCTATATCAGGCCCTGTAAATAAATGTTCAACCACATTAATTATAGCTTCTTTATTCTTATCCTTTGGTTTGTTCTTTTCAGAATAGATAAATATCATAACTATTGCAACTACAACTACAATAATACCTAATACAATTTCCAGGAGTTGCTTTCTTCTCTTTTCCAAATCTATACCTTCTTTCAAATAAAATCAGTATAATATAGATGTAATATATTACCATTGTACTAATCCACTAGTATCTGAGTCAAGGAATATAACTTAAATCAAGGTTAATATTTAATTTGAAGTAGGAATAGCTTACAACCATTAAAGTCTTCTTATGTTACTTAAAATATTTTGCTAATTTTATATGTGGAGTTTTCATTTATTTAGATTCGAAAAAGAGAAGATCTTGAAATCAAGAATCTTCTCTTTCATATAATTGTATTTAATTGTTTAAGTTAAACAATAAAGTTAACAGTAAAGTGAAGATATAAACATTCTACAATTTGGCTAGGCCTTGCTCGATATCTGCAATAATATCATCTGCACTCTCAATACCAATAGACATACGAATGAGATCTGGGGTAATTCCGCAATCGATCAGTTGCTGATCATTTAGCTGTCTATGGGTGGTGCTTGCGGGATGAAGTACACTAGTTCTTGCATCTGCTACATGAACGACGATTGCAGCCAATTGTAAACTATCCATAAATTTCATAGCTGCATCTCTTCCACCTTTTACACCAAAGGAAATTACTCCGCAAGAGCCATTTGGTAAGTATTTTTCTGCTAAGTCATAATACTTATTCCCCTTTAGACCGGGATAATTTACCCATGAGATCTGCTCATTCTTCTCCAAGTATTCCGCTACTTTTTGCGCATTACTGCAATGGCGTTCCATTCGAAGGTGAAGTGTCTCCATACCTAAGTTTAATAAAAATGCATTATTGGGTGATGGTGTTGATCCCATATCACGCATCAATTGCACCCTTGCTTTCGTAAGGAAGGCAGCTTTACCACAGTCTCTGGTATAGACCATACCATGATAAGATTCGTCCGGTGTTGACAGACCAGGGAATTTACCATTATCCCAGTTAAAATTACCGCTATCGACAATTACACCACCTAGGGAAACCGCATGACCATCAAGATATTTGGAAGTGGAATGGATTACAATATCTGCACCATATTCTATTGGTCTGCAATTTACTGGTGTTGCAAAGGTATTATCGATAAAGAATGGAATATTATTGCTATGGGCTAGCGTAGCAAATTTCTCAAGATCAACTACTACCAATGAAGGATTAGAAATAGTCTCTGCAAATACAAGTTTCGTATTTTCTCTGATTTCCTTTTGCAGTTCTTCCAATGGTGCGTCTGGATCAACAAAAGTAACTTCTATCCCCATTTTTTTCATTGTCACACCAAAGAGGTTCATGGTTCCACCATAAATCGTACTTGTAGATATAAAATGATCACCGGCACTGCAGATGTTAAGTACTGCAATCATATTGGCAGCTTGACCAGAAGAGGTGCACATTGCTCCTATACCGCCTTCAAGGGCAGCAATCTTTTTCTCTACTGCATCGACTGTAGGATTAGCTAACCTAGTATAGAAGAAACCTTCCTCTGCTAAATCGAATAATTTACCTACAGTTTCACTGGAATCGTATTTATATGTTGTGCTCTGAGCGATTGGTAACACGCGTGGTTCGCCATTCTTTGGCTGGTACCCTGCTTGAACACATCTAGTATCAATATGATAATTGCTCATGTTATCATCCTTTCCTATGTATTATTTGCAATCATATAATTTGTAAATGCTATCTGTCAAGTCTGTTTCATATATAT
>JAAYSQ010000264.1 GCA_012523925.1 Clostridiales bacterium | reverse complement strand
TTGATGTTTATAATTCATTCTCGGATTTTTATAGCTTCTCGATACCATTTTATATAAATATAAATTAGATAGAGGTTACCTCGCCTTTGCATGGGATTATGATTAGAATTTTGATGTTAATAAATATTTAAAATATATTCGTGTTTGTTATTGTAATATTTACCAATATTATGTATAATAACCACATCATATAGTGAAGGAGGCAGTCGAATGTACAACATCTTGATAGGTGGAGCAGCCGGACAAGGAATTGATACCACGGTAACGATCTTAGAAAAGCTGCTCAAAAAATCAGGCTATTTCGTCTATACAACCAGGGATGTCATGTCCCGAGTTCGGGGAGGTCACAATTTTTCAACCATCCGTTTTGGTAACGAAATTATTAGGTCCCATAGTCACCAGTTGGATGGAATCATTGCCCTTAACAGCGAGACAATTGAGCTACATCACGCAAAGCTAAAGGAAAATGGATTTATTCTATGTGACAGTAAGCTACGTGAACAAGATAACAAAATCATTCCACTTCCTATGGAGGAAATGGCAAAAGAATTAGGCAACCCACGTGTATCCGGAAGTATCGCTATTGGAGCCATATTAAAGCTATTTGGCGAGAGTTTAGATCACGCAGAAGATGTTATGAAAGTTTCCGTGAAGCAACTTTATTATGAAATTAATATTAAAGCCATTCATTTAGGCTATGATAAGGTGGATGCAAGATTTCTCCATAAGGGAGGAAACTTTCATGATTGGATGCTTCTCTCCGGTAATCAAGCGATTGCTTTAGGTGCAATCGCAGCTGGATTAAGATTTTATTCAGCTTACCCCATGTCCCCATCAACTAGCATTATGGAATATCTAGCATCAAAGAGTCTTGAAACAGATGTCTTGGTAGAGCAAGCAGAGGATGAAATTGCTGCTATTAATATGGCAATCGGTGCTTCCTACGCTGGTGCCAGAGCTATGACCGGAACCTCCGGTGGCGGATTCAGTCTAATGGTTGAAGCATTAGGACTATCCGGTATTGCAGAAATTCCATTGGTTGCGGTAGATGTTCAAAGGCCTGGTCCTGCAACAGGTCTGCCTACACGAACAGAGCAAAGCGATTTAAAATTTGTTGTTTCAGCCTCCCACGGCGAATTCCCTAGAATGGTAATTGCCGTAAGAGATCATGCGGACGCCTACTACCAGACTATTAGAGCCTTTACAATGGCAGATAAATACCAAATACCGGTAATTATATTAAGTGATCAATATCTAGCCGATTCCAATATTACTGTAAAACCATTTGATTTGCCAAATCTGCAAGATATTACTCCATATCTAGACAATATTGATATGGAACTCGATGAGGATTATCTAAGATACCGTTTTACTGAGGATGGAATTTCTCCACGAAGAATACCAGGAGAAACGAAAGCACTTGTGGCTGCTGATAGTGATGAGCACGATGAACGGGGATGGATTACAGAATCTGCTGATATTCGTACTAGAATGATGGATAAGCGCCTACATAAACTAAATAAACTAAAAGAAGAACTGCAAGAACCTGAATTTATAGGGGACGATAATTGCGAGATCTTACTGTTAGGATGGGGTTCTATGTATGGTCCTATCAAGGAAGCAGTGAAGCTTCTTAATAAGAAATACAATGGTAAATATGGTGCTCTGGTCTTCGGAGATATATTCCCACTACCAACGGCAAGATTGCTAGAAAAAGCACCACTTGCTAAGCAGATCGTGAATATAGAGCAAAATGCAACTGGCCAATTGGCTGGAATTATCCGCGAATATACTGGAATTCAATGTAATGACAGTATTCTGAAATATGACGGTCGTCAAATTTCCGCGGAGGAGATTGTTGATATTCTAGAGAAAGGAGGCCTATAAGTATGTGTCAATTTCAAACTTATGAAACCGCTTGGTGTCCGGGATGCGGTAACTTTAGTATTTTGAAATGCCTTAAAAATGCCCTTGAAGAACTGGGTAAAGATCCGTCTAAAGTATTAATGGCAGCTGGTATCGGTCAAGCCGCGAAAACACCGCAATATATCAGTGCCAACAGTTTCTGCGGACTTCATGGAAGAAGCTTGCCTGCTGCCACTGCTGCCAAAATTGCCAATGAAGAATTAACTGTTATTGTAAATACTGGCGATGGAGATTCCTACGGTGAAGGCGGCAATCATTTTATACATACTATCCGAAGAAATATAGATATTACCCACTTTGTCCATAACAATCAGATATATGGGCTAACAAAAGGTCAGGCTTCTCCTACTACTGCCGAAGGTCAGATCACCGGTGTCCAAACCACTGGAAATAACAATATTCCATTTCATCCTCTTCTCTTGGCGATTGCCTCTGGAGCAGGATTTGTAGCGAGAGCCTTTAGCGGAGATCCAGAGCATCTGACGGCAATAATGAAAAAGGCAATTTCCTATAAAGGTTATGCTCTTGTTGATATTCTACAGCCTTGTGTAAGCTTTAATAAGGTAAATACCTTCCGATATTATAAGGATAGAGTCTACCACTTGGATGATAGCTATGATCCCACCAATAAGATGGCTGCTATAGAAAAGGCTATGGAATTTGATGATACAATTCCTATTGGTGTTCTATATCATGAGGAAATGCCGGATTTCCATGCCAAGAATGCGGTGCTATCCAAGGGCGGACAATTATACAAAAAGCAATGTGAAGATGCAGTATTGCAACGATTAATTCAAGAGTTTGTGTAGCTAATTGTGTAACCAATTAAGAAAGTACTAAGAATCTGGTATTTAATTTTAACTTAGATACAAGATACTGAAATACTATACATCCGTGATAGCTACCTTTTATAGAAATATAAAATATGCGTGTTGTAGTAAAGCCATTTCCCTTAATTAATGGGCTTTCTTCTTACTACAACACGCATTTTATACTAACTTATATTAGAAGCATTGGTGGAAGAAAATTCTCCTTATATTAATTCTATCAGATACCCATACGCCCCTTCTCCAACGGAACCCGATAACTTGCTCTCTTGTTACGAAGATAGGGAAAAACCAAAAACTATTGCCATTCACTAACCATATAAATGTGAAGCGATTGACACAATTTCTTAAATCTCTAGGTCTGCGTCTTGGGAACCCTGGTCCACGAAACTCCGTTCCAAATTCAGCTGGTCCTCGCTGGAATTCTTGTCTTTCTGAACTTGGTAATTCAGGTGTAAAGCTTGGCGGAGGACCCATTGGCTGCCTCATTTGTCCCGGAGGTCCTGATGGTGGTCCTGACGGTGGTCCAAATGGAGGTCCAGATGGCGGTCTAAATTGAGGACCAGACGGCGGTCCCGATGGTGGTCTAAATGGAGGACCGGATGGTGGCCGCTGCCCTGGAAAACCGCCTGGGGTAAATTGTTGATTACTCACCGGTGTATTTTTTTCAGAACTTACCTCATTTTTATTATAATAATCTTTAAACAATTTCAGATTCCTTTCCACAAAATATTTCATATATTACTTTATGAAACTTAAGAAGAAAGGTGAACGTTCTAAAATTCCTTTTTCTGATATATTCGTATCGCTATTTCATAGGAAATCCATAATGCAATTAATAAGACAATTGGTATAACAATAAATCGGTATTGTATTGCTATTTTACTTATTTCCAAAAGACGTGTCGGTATCTTAATCATTCCTGCATTTGCTGCCTTTTTAATGAAATAACCAATTACCACAGGTATCATATATACAGCGAAGAATATAATTCTGGCTTTTTCAATCCCCAACTTTGTTATAATAGGAAGCGTTATTGAATAGAAAAGAACAATAACCGATGCTGCAATATAGCAAGCCTCTAACCCTAGATAAATATTCGCTATTCCTAATATAAAGTTTAATACAATAGTAAATACAGTACTGAAAGCAAAGCTCAATGCAACTAGTAGCAACATAAGATAATATTTACTACGGACGATTTCCTCCCTACTGATCGGCATAGTAAGGGCATATACATCCCATTTGGCAACCTCATCATAGGCATAACTACTCATAGTTAATATAGTAAATAGCAAGGCAAAGATACTGGTAAAAGAACTAGCATCCTTTTGCGTATATGCCATGAAACCATAGATAAAGATAAATAACCCAAATATTTTTGTATATCGTTTTAAATTGATAAAATCTTTTAGCAACAAACCTAGCATTTAGAAACTCTCCTTTCCTCTAGTGATAAATAGCATAATTTCCTCGATTGTAGTCCTATCCACTTTAAAATTATTATATTGTCTTTGAAATAAAGCCTTATTCTTTATAAGAACTTCCGCACCATAACGATTCTCACGTACGCCTACAATATAGGCCTTATCAATTTGATTAACCTCATCTTTCTTACAATGAATCAGCCCATGTTGATAAATTAAATCATCCTTGTTTTTGCTAAACACAATATTACCTTTATGGATAAATGTAACGTAATCTGCTATCTTTTCAATGTCACTAATGATATGTGATGAGAAAAGAATAGTATGCTCTTCATCCTGCATAAATTCGAGGAAGATATCCAGTATCTCCTCCCGTACCATAGGATCTAATCCACTGGTTGCCTCATCTAAGATTAATAATTTGGCATGATGTGATAGAGCAATCACGATAGATAATTTCATCTTCATACCGCGGGAATATTCCTTCAAAATTTTCGTCTCTGGTAAGTTAAACCTCTTTATATATTCATAGAAGATTCTCTCCTCCCAATTGAGATAAATCCGTTGCATTATTAGGTTAATATTATTTACATTTAGATTGTCATGAAGGTTACTACCATCGAGAACAACTCCTATCAAGGCCTTTTTCTCTTTGGGAAGATTTCTAGAATCAGATCCGAGTATCGTTATTTCACCTTCATCTATTGTAATCAAATCTAAAATCGCCTTCATGGTTGTTGTTTTTCCAGCACCATTTTCCCCCACAAATCCCATAATAGATCCCTTGGGAACTTGAAAATTAATATGATTTAGCTTGAAATCATCATATTGTTTTACTAGATTATTAATAGTAATTGCAAATTTCGAATTTTCATTATTAGACGTATTAGATATATTGAATGTATTTGATTTACCTTTCATATTATCTATCCTCCTTATACAAAATCTGTAGAATTTCCTGCATCTCATCCAATTCGATGCCTCCGGCTTTCGCTCCTTCTACTGCTTTTGTAAGATAATCCTCAACAATTTTCAACTGCTCCTCACGTATGAACTCCATATTCTTCTCTGCAACATAACTTCCCTTTCCCACAACGGTATAGATAAAGCCATCCCGCTCTAAATCCTCATATGCACGCTTAGTTGTGATCACACTAATCCGCAATTCCTTTGCAAGCATCCGCATGGAGGATAGCTGTGAACCCGCTTCTAGTTCCCCATTTATAATCATTTGTTTTAACTGTGATGTTATCTGCTCATAGATCGGTTTATCACTAGCATTACTGATTAAAATGTTCAATTTTTCACCTCCAACATTCGACTTATCTCTTTCGTTTATTGATGAACTATCGTAGATTGCTTTCATTTAATATTATTCTATGCATTATATCGGGTATAGTGTATATATCGTTTATACACACTATACCACCTTCCCATTTTGACGTCAATACCATTTTCCATACTAGATAAGATTTTCAAGGCTTAGTAGATTATGGCTAACTTCTATTCATAATTATGGTTTTTTTTGATATCCTCTCCACTTCATTTAATAATTTTGTAATATATTTTTAAAATATTTGAAATAGTTTTTTATTAAAAATCAGAACGATTATCGAGGTTAAAATACGCCGTTCCCCTAGCGATTTTGAGATGAATATAAAAGGCTAAACCTGCGACAATCACTGGCTTTCCCGATTTTTTATATTAATTTATATTTGGATATATAAGTTAATTTATCTGGTGAAATTATCAAATTTCATTGGGTAACTTAGGTAAAATGTTTGAAAGACAAGGAAACGTGCCCAATATCTAACTATTGAAGGCAGTAACATTTCTGTGTTAGTCTATGCATGTAGCCGATACAACCCATTAAGGAGGTACACAAATATGAAAAAATTCATAATCACAACAGCATGTACACTAGTATTATCACTGTTCGGTGCATTAGGAGCCAATCAAGTTCCTTCCAATATAAAAGAAGAATTAAAGAAGGAGCTTAATTCTAAAGCAGTAGAACAGCAAGCGGAAGAAACCGCAGAGGAAGCTACAAAAGATGAAGCAACAGAAATTACCGAGGAAGTTAAGGATCTTCCTACAGATAATGAAGCGAATACACCATCATCAAATGATGTAGACAACAATATAGATAACACTACAGATGTAGAAAATGAAGTTGTTGAAGAGCAGAAGGAAGTAACCCCTACAGAAACTGTAAAAAATGAAGTTCCTAAGAAAGATACTTCTAAACCTGCTGCACCAAAAGCTGAGAATAATCAGAAATCCAACGATTATGTGCAACCTGTAAATAATGCAACTACCAAGGATACCGTTTTAAACTCCAATAATGTTAAGAAAATCGTATATGACAGCAAGAGAAACTGCTATACGTTAAATGGTAAAGTCATAGCTTATGGTAATAAAGACCTTTCTGAGTTTGGTTCCATTGAAGATATCTTGGCACAGTTTGGTAATAGTGGTTTCAAGGTTGAAACACCTAGCAATAACAAGAACAATGGCAGCCAAACAGGTAATACCGACAACACTCCAAAACAACCTACAAAGCCTACCCCGGCTCCTTCTAATAATAATGACACACAGAACAACTCCGGTTTAAGTAATTATGCAAACCAAGTTCTTCAATTAGTTAACCAAGAACGTGCGAAAGCAGGATTATCTGCCTTCACAACAAACTCTGCATTAACTGCTGCTGCTAATAAACGTGCACAGGAAACTAAGCAATCCTTCTCCCATACAAGACCAAATGGTACAAGCTTCTCAACTGTATTTAAGGAATTTGGAATCTCCTATCGTACCTCTGGCGAGAATATTGCATACGGACAGAGATCTCCTCAGGAAGTTGTTAATGGATGGATGAACTCAGCTGGACACAGAGCAAACATTTTAAATGGTAACTTTAATAAAATTGGTATCGGTGTATATGAATCTAATGGAACCATCTACTGGGCTCAGTTATTCACAAACTAATTGAACTTAATATAATAAGCTTTTCTTTAAAATAGAGAAATTACACAGTGATGGATACCCACAGGAAACAAGGTGCTGCATAAATTAGTGCAGCACCTTTTCTTGTTAAATGTTTATTTCTTAAACCCAAAGGAATAGCATATAATTTTTATTCAGACACGCTCTCGCTCGGATGTCGCTCATACCGATACATAAGGCCGAGACAGACACATATCTATAGATATCTATCTGCCTCGGCCTAAGTACCGATGGCTATGCTTTACTTTTTTATGCTATTTTATATTATAAATCGCTATATACCAACATAAGCTTTTACAAGTTTCAATGTATTCTCCAGACCTTTCCTATGGGTTCTTTCCATACCATGGGATGCATGAACCCCTTGGCCAATTAGAGCTCCTCTAATATTATTACCACCACGCAGTGCGGCAGATACATCGGATGCATAATGCGGGAAAATATCAACCGCATAGTCTATATTATTTTCTTTTGCAAGAGCAATCAAATGGTTAGTCAAATCATAATCGTATGGTCCAGAGGAATCTTTGGCGCAGATGGATACTGTATATTCGCTACCAGCCAGATCATCACCGATTGCTCCCATATCGATTGCAAGTAATTCAGTTATGTCTTCCGGAAGCCAGCTAGCCCCATATCCTACTTCTTCGAAATTACTAATCACTATTTTTAAAGTTTTATCAGGTATTATCTTTCTTTCCGACATATCCTTTATTAGACCAAGCAAAACACCTACGGAAGCCTTATCATCCAGGTGTCTGGATTTAATAAAACCTTTCTCTGTATATTCGAATTTTGGATCAAAACTGATATAATCGCCATTGTTAATTCCTAGAGCTTGCACATCCTCTTTGCTTTTCACAATCTCGTCGATACGGATTTCCATATTGCGATCAGAACGCTCTAAAGTCCTGGCATCATCAAAGCTATGTACCGAAGGACTCTTGGCTAAAATAGTTCCGGTATAAGTCCTACCATCCCTGGTATGAATCTTGCAGTAACTTCCTTCTATACTATGCATGGTATAACCACCGACAAGGGTAAATTTCAAGGTACCTTCTCCACTGATGGAACGAACCATGGCTCCCAAAGTATCTACGTGAGCAGATAAGCCTACACTTTCCTTACTTTTCCCTTCGACAGTTATGATGAGCCCACCCTTTCTAGTGTATTCACAAGCATATCCAAAGGTTTCTGCTTCCTTTTGAACAAATTCCATCACATCCTTAGTAAATCCGGAAGGGCTTGGAATATTAACTAATTTTTCGGTTGTTTTTATTATGTAATCCATTTTTTCCATAGTTATATTTTATTTCGTGCTAGAGTTCATATATATAATACTAATTCTTACCTTGTAGCATCCTTTCATATTATGTATCTAACACGTTCTCCTTTCTTGCTATATCTTTTAAATGTCACTCTTTTTCCTTATAAGTTACAACGCATAGTATTAATTTATCACAGCCAGGATGTCATTACAAATAATTTTAAAATTTTTTCATTAAAGTTGAAGACAAATACAATTCTACTTCGTTATAATAAGAGAAAGGTGAAGGGAGGCGGACAAAATCAGTACTGAGCAATATTATGAATATCTTATTGATACCTATCAAAATTTAGTTTACTCTATATGCTTTAAGATCGTTCGGGATTACTTTGAAGCTGAAGATTTAGCCCAAGAAACCTTTCTTTCCGCCTACAAACATTTACCTACCTTTGATCGAGTGCATGAGAAAGCATGGCTTAGCCGCATTGCGACGAATAAATGTCTTGATTACCTAAAGCGTGCTGAGAGAAGAATTATTCCAACTAAAGATGAATACTTTCTTATGCAGAAAGATAAGGATCCATCTCCAGAGGCAAATATTCTTGAGGCAGAAGCAAAAAAGCAGCTATATGACCGATGTTCGCAATTAAAAACACCATATCGAGATGTAGCATTGGATTATTTTTATAAGCAGCTTTCAGTAGCCGAAATTGCATCAAAGACAGGAAAGAACTACAAAACAATACAAACACAAATTTACCGGGCAAAAGCTATGTTAAAGAAAACATATCTAGAAGGGGGTCAATTATATGGAACGTAATCAATCAGATACATGTAACATGAAAAAACACATATCCCAATCCGAATTACTGGATTTCCATCAAGACAAGATGAACCCTCAGGAAAAACTGCATTTCCTAGAACATATCAGCTCCTGCGAATTTTGTTCAACATTATTTGTACAAAGCATGGAAGCTGAATTAGTCGTAGCCCCTGTAGATTTGAAAGAAAACATTTTAAAGGCAACAAAACGGCCTACATTTACACTTACAAAAAAGGCAAAGGAAGCTTCTAATCGAATGCAATTCTTCCTCTATAGTTTGAAAGTAGGTACGGCAACCATTGGTGCTCTAATAGTACTTCTTGCAATGAGCTCGCAAAAGGCACTACCGAATACGGATAGTCATATGGAGATTTCCAAGGGAGTTTCTGTCCAAGAAGATTTATCTGTGTCACTTACGGCTTCCATTCGGAATAACATGGATGCCTTAAGTAGCCGAATATTTGAATGGTCGAATACAATTATTAATACGGAGGTATATGAATATGACAAGAAAGAAAAGTAGTTTTTTAACCTTTATCTTCTCCTTGCTTCCAGGAGCAGGACAGATGTATATGGGTTTTATGAAAAGAGGATTAAGCTTAATGGCAGGCTTTTTCTTAATTATTTTCGTCAGTACATGGCTGAATATCGGTCCCATCTTGCTAATCCTTCCATTAATTTGGTTTTATGCATTCTTTGATACCCACAACCTGCGCGCTATGCCAGATGAAGAGTTCTATGCTATAGAAGATAAATATCTATTCCTATCCGATATACCAAAAGAGGAGCTTAAAATTATACAAAGTAAATATCGAAACATTATCGCTTTTGCACTTATCGTACTTGGATTTACAGTCCTTTGGAACAATTTGTTCGAGGTGTTCCAAAGATTTATACCATACTATATAAGAAATCTCCTCCATTCCTTTGGGTATCGCTTACCGCAGATGGTCATCGGGGCTGCCATCATTTTGTTAGGTATCTACTTAATCCGTGGTAAGAAAGTGGAACTAGACCAGGAAGAAAGAAAACCTAAAGAAGTAAAGCAACTTACTATAACCAGTATACCAAATGATAAAGAGGAGGGAATAGAATGAAACCCCGTAGAGTAGGAACCTTTACCTTGGGTGCATTGCTCATCATCTTTGGTGCACTTTTTCTACTGCGTATCTTCTTTGAAGCTTTATCCTATGATATTATTTTCCGACTATGGCCGATTATATTTATCTGCCTTGGTTCAGAAATTTTAATAGCGAATTACAAACAAAACGATGAAAAATCTTCTCTTGTATATGATAAAGCTGCCATTGCACTTATTTTTATTCTATCCTTTTTTGCAATTGGTATGGCGATTACAGAAGTTTGTATCGATTATGTCAATCTACGCATTACTATGTATTAAATCGCAAAATGTTTTACTTACACTTATCTATGACGGAAAAATGCAGTGAGAATTGTATCTCACTGCATTTTTTAACTCTAGCTACTATTTAGTCAATAGGAATATATTTCTTTGTATCAACTTCTACCGCATTCTGATCCTTAGGGAACACCATTCTAAGTACACCGTTCTTGAAAGAAGCTCGTATATCTTCTTCCTTTAGATAATCGCCTACATAAAAGCTTCTTCTGCATTTACCGCTGTAGCGTTCTCTACGAACATATTTTCCGTTCTTTTTTACTTCCTTGTTATCCTCTTTATCTGCATATACTGTTAAATAGCCATTATTAAGCTCTGCGCGAATGTCTTCTTTGTTATAGCCCGGAAGTTCAATATCAAGCTGGTATTCATTTCCTAAGTCTTGAATATCTGTGTTCATTAACCTTGCATTCGTCATGAAATGATTGTTAAAAGGGAAGTTAAAATCGAACATGTCATCGAAAAAGTTATCTACAAAATTGTTTCTAAAAATGCTTGGTAATAACATAAGTACATTCCTCCTTAAAATTTATAAATATATTATTTATATGATATGTTTACAGTAAACGAATCTGTTTTATTCGTTTTATCTGTTCTATATGTACTATAACACTTGCAATTAGCACTGTCAAGAGTCGAGTGCTAATTTTATAGAGAATTCACAAATAATTCACAAATTATCTAAATTTAAGGCTTTTCTTTAGTCTCTAGCTTATACTATTTTTCTTTTAATAAGTGTATATCTTGTAAAAACAAAGATCGATAAGATTGAATTTAATTTCTCCTATATTCGAATACTACTACTAATAACATTATTTACTGATGCTCATTAGAATACTAATTTAATTTATTGATAAGAAGGTGATTGTGTATGGGAGTTTCTCATAAAGGTGCTATTTCCCTTGGTTTGCTTTATATTCCGGTTGGTCTTTATACAACAACAAGGAATAATGATGTACGATTTAATCAGTTATGTAAAGATACAAAAGAAAGGGTAAGATACAAAAAAGTATGCCCAAGCTGCAATAAGGAAGTAAAATCCGATGAAATCATTAAAGGCTATGAATACGAGAAAGATAAATATGTAATAATGACCGAGGATGAATTGGAGAAAATAAAAACAAAGAAGGATAAAACTATTCACGTAATCCAATTTGTCAATCTATCGGAAATCGATCAAATCTATTATGAGCGGAACTACTATGTGATACCTGATACAGGTGCAGAAAAGGCATTTGAACTTCTTAGATCTGCCATGCTTAGTGAACAAAAAGTAGCTTTAGCAAAGACAGTCATCGGAACGAAGCAGAACCTGATTGTTCTTTACCCAAGAGAGGAAGGGATTATCGCCAAAACGCTCTTCTTTCATGATGAGATTGTACCTATTCCCAAGCAGATTCCAAAGGTTGAACTACAGGATGCAGAGATTACAATGGCCAAGACTCTGGTTAATTCCATGACCGGGCCTTTTGAGCCTGCAGCTTATAAGGACGATTATCAGGAACGGCTTCGGGATGCAATCATACAGAAAATACGTGGAGAAGATATCGTTGCCGTTGACACGTCCGCCCCTAGCAATGTTATTGATCTTATGGAAGCATTACAGAAAACCTTGGATATGTCGAAAAACAAGAATAAGAGTGGTATAGCTTAATGGATTTATTTGATGAAAAGAACATTAAACCAATGTTAATTTCCGAGATGACTGAGCCTTTTAACGATCCTGATTGGATTTATGAGTTGAAGCTGGATGGCATCCGGTGTATTGCTTATCTAGGGGAAGATACAGAAATTCGTAATAAGAGAAATCTCCGACTTCTTCCAAAGGTGCCGGAACTTGCAGACATACATCAATTTGTTAAAGACCGATGTATCTTAGATGGGGAATTAATTATTCTCAAAAATGGAGTACCAGACTTTTTTGAAATTCAACGAAGGGCCTTGATGAGTAATAGATTTAAAATACAACTTGCCTCAGAGCAATTTCCTGCATCTTTTGTTGCTTATGATATCCTATATAAAAAAGATAGGCAGCTTACGGATCTACCATTATTAGAGAGAAAAGAAATCCTAGCTGATACAGTAATTGAAAATCCCAAACTAGCTATTAGCCGATATATTCCAGAGAAAGGAATTGAGCTATTTGCTGCTGCCAAGCAACAAGAGCTAGAAGGTGTCATTGCTAAGAAAAATAATAGTAAGTATTACTTTGATAAGCGTACTAAGGATTGGATTAAATTCAAATACCTGGCGGACAAAGATTTTGTTGTATGTGGTTATATTGTCAAAGAGAAAGGTGTAACCAGTGTTGTACTTGGGCAGTATAAAGGGGATGAACTTATCTATCAAGGCCATGTAACCTTTGGTGTAAAGTATGGAGATCTAAAGAAACTTGAGCCAATCCCTTATTCTCCTTTTGCCACTGTCCCTCCAGGTCATGAAAATGCAGTCTGGCTAAAACCAGAGTTAGTCTGTATCGTTCAATATATGCCGAATGACAAAGGAACCCTACGGCAACCGGTATTTAAAGGTTTCCGTGATGATAAAGAACCGAAAGATTGCCAATTAGATGTTTGAAAAGTTCCTATAATAAATGCAAAAGAGTATACAAGATGAATTACAAGCAAGTTCACTTATTATAAATTAGTAAACTGCTGTAATGAAAGTGATGAACACTTTCTCTACAGCAGTTTTATTTTTTAAGTTTTTATTACTTATAGTCTTATTTTTTATTATTTTGTATTCAAATTTTATATTAATAATATTGTTATTTACATTTTTAATCAATCACTTTTACTGAAGTAATCACAGGCTGGTCTGCCGAATTCACTGTTCCGTTATTATCTAGTACCGGTGTATCCGCACAGATTTCATCGACAATCTCAATTCCCTCTGTTACATAACCAAAGACTGCATAATCTCCATCCAGAAAAGTACTATCTTCATGTACAATGAAGAACTGTGAACTAGCACTATCTTTATCCATCGATCTTGCCATAGAGATAGCTCCTCTCGTATGGGATAGAGGATTGTCCACTCCATTGGAGGAAAACTCACCTTTGATTGTTTCTTCAGAACCACCAGTTCCATTTCCATTGGGGTCTCCACCTTGAATCATAAAACCTTCGATTATTCTATGAAAGGTTAATCCATCATAGAAACCATCCTTTGTCAGATTAACAAAGTTCGTAACAGTAATCGGAGCCTTATCTGCATCCAATTCCACAGAGATGGTCCCATAATCTGCAATTTCTATTTCCACATTATGTTTTCCGGATAGATAGTCTCCTGTTTTTCCTGCTTTCTCCTTGGTACCACAGCCCGTTAATAATAAGGTGACTACAAAAACAAATAACATAAACTTAGTATATTTTCTCATAAACATTTCTCTCCTTTATTACTATAATAACTGTAGAAATCATATTCTTAATACAGTCCCCTATCTTGTTTTAATTGCTAATTCATATACTTATCCAGATATGTATATTTAGAAAGCGTATTTTATCATAGTGAATTATATCAAAAGGCACAAAGGGAATCAATTGTTTGTCATATTGTTCACAAAATAATCACATAGCCGAACCAAGTCAACCATGTGATTATTTTGTGATGTATAGAATATTTAACTGATATTAGCAATATGAAACCAAATATATAAGAATATACTTATATTTGTACAAACGCAAAATTTCTGAACTTGCTAGTCCATATCTATACAACAGGATTATTTAAAATAGGATACACCAGCTTCGAAGATGTGCTGATTTTGGTCTCCTACAATATTTATTGCTACGGAATCTCCTCTACGTTCAGAGTGTGCCATCTTACCAAAGATTCTACCATCTGGACTGGTGATACCTTCGATTGCATAGTAGGATCCATTTGGATTATAATCTTCATCCATGGTAGGGTTGCCATCAAGATCCACATATTGGGTTGCTACCTGTCCATTGGCAATAAGTTTCTTAATCCATTCCTCACTTGCTACAAACCTACCTTCCCCATGGGATGCAGGAATTGTATATACGCCTCCAAGCTCCGCCAATCGTAACCAAGGAGATTTATTGGAAACAACCTTTGTATAAACGGATTTTGAGATATGACGACCGATATTATTGGTTGTAAGGGTTGGTGAATCCTCGCTTAATGGAGTGATTTCACCATAAGGCAACAATCCTAATTTAATTAAGGCTTGGAAACCGTTACAAATACCAAGAACAAGTCCATCTCGCTGCTTCAAGAGATCATTTACTGCATCCTGAATTTTCACATTACGGAAAGCAGTTGCAATAAACTTACCGGATCCATCCGGTTCATCTCCGGCAGAAAATCCACCTGGGAACATAAGAATTTGTGCACTCTTTATGGCTTTTTCAAAGCTTTCTACGGACTCACGAATATTATCTTCCGTCAGGTTCTTGAATACTACCGTTTCTACAATTGCTCCCGCATTTTCAAATGCTCTCTGAGAATCATACTCGCAGTTCGTTCCAGGAAATACTGGAATAAACACTTTCGGTTTTGCATGCTTTGTGTTTGCAACATAGACATTTTTCGTCTCAAACAACTTAGTTTCTAATGTTTTTGTACTTTCATCTTTATAATCGGAATGGGTTGGATATACTTTTTCCAAAGTTCCCATCCAAGCTTCTAGCGCTTCTTCCATCGGAATAGTTGTATCACCGTAGAAAAATGCTTCTTCTGCAACTACAGAACCGACGTTTCGATAGGAGTTTGCTTGGAAACCAAGGTTATTTAATGCATTTGCATCTTCTTCACTCATTTCTACAAGTATAGAACCATAGTTCGGTAGAAATAGTTCCTTCTCTGATAATGATGAATTAATTTTCACACCTAGCTTATTACCAAATGCCATTTTACTGATTGCTTCTACCAATCCACCAAAACTGATTGCATAGGATGAAACAATTTTACCATCTTTATTAAGTTGGTTAATCTTTTTATAAAGATCCATGGCCTGTTTGTAATCAGGTAAGTCATAAGAATCTCTCATGACCAGGAATTCTACAAGGACATTACCAACTTTCTTAAGTTCGGTACTAACCACATCACCAGTCTTTGCAACATTTACTGCAAAGGAAACTAGTGTTGGAGGAACATCGATATCATTAAAACTTCCAGACATACTATCCTTACCACCAATGGATGGTAGTTCAAGTTTAAGTTGTGCATCTAAGGCTCCTAAGAGAGCTGCTACTGGTTCTCCCCAGCGTTTTGGATCATTCCCTAACTTTCTGAAGTATTCTTGGAAGGTAAATCGTATCTTGGTCGGATCTCCACCGGCTGCTACAATCTTTGCTACTGAAGAAAGGACTGCATATGCAGAACCATGGAAGGGTGACCAGCTGGATAAATAGGGATCAAATCCATAGCTCATCATGGTAACAGTATCACAGGTTCCATTCAGCACTGGAAGTTTTGCTGTCATGGTCTGAATAGGTGATAACTGATATTTTCCACCAAAAGGCATGGTAACGGTAGCTGCTCCTATGGAGCTATCGAACATTTCCACCAAACCTTTCTTGGAGCATACATTTAATGCTGCTAGGGACTTTAGCCAGTTAGTTTTGATATTTGCATTATCCAGTGAAAGGTTTAGAGCCCCTTTCTTCAGATAATTCTCTTCCGGATTCGGTACCTGAACATAAGCCTTAGCCTCCTGATGAGCGCCATTGGTATCAAGGAATGCCCTAGAAATATTCACAATATCCTTCCCTCTCCAAGTCATTACAAGTCTAGGAGATTCGGTAACTTCTGCAACAACTACTGCTTCTAGATTTTCCTCCTGCGCAAAGGCAAGCATTTGCTCCACATCTTTTGGATCAATTACAATTGCCATTCTCTCCTGGGATTCTGATATTGCAAGCTCAGTCCCATCAAGACCAGCATACTTCTTAGGTACCTTATCTAAGTTAATTCTAAGTCCATCGGCTAATTCACCAATGGCCACTGATACACCACCAGCACCAAAATCATTACATTTCTTGATTAGTCTACTAACTTCTTCTCTGCGGAATAGTCTTTGCAATTTTCTCTCGGTTGGGGCATTTCCCTTCTGAACCTCAGCACCAGCTGTTGTAATAGATTCTGTTGTATGGCTCTTAGAGGAACCTGTAGCTCCACCCAAGCCATCTCGTCCCGTTCTTCCACCCATCAAGATAATAACATCCCCTGGATCGGAACTTTCACGGATAACATTCTTTCTTGGTGCAGCACCCATGACTGCCCCAATTTCCATTCTCTTAGCTACATAACCCGGATGGTATACTTCGTCAACTAGCCCAGTTGCTAGACCAATCTGGTTACCATAGGAACTATATCCTTCAGCTGCACCGGTACAAATCTTTCTCTGAGGAAGTTTTCCTTCCATAGTATCCTTAATAGAAACTGTTGGATCTGCTGCACCAGTAACACGCATTGCTTGATATACATAGCCTCTACCCGATAAAGGATCGCGGATAGCACCGCCAAGGCAAGTAGCCGCTCCGCCAAAAGGTTCTATCTCGGTAGGATGGTTATGGGTTTCATTCTTAAAGAAGATTAACCACTCTTCCGTCTTGCCATCGATCTCAACCGGTACAATAATTGAGCAGGCATTAATTTCTTCTGAAACTTCCATGTCATCAAGTTTACCAACTGCTCTTAACTTTTTCATCCCAAGCAAAGCCATATCCATGAGGGAAATATCTTTGCCATCCTTTCCTTTATAAAGCGTTTCTCTCTCACCAAGATAATTTGTATATGCAGCCTTAATTGGCTCTGTATAATATCCTTCTTCAAATTGAATATCGGTTAATTCTGTTAGGAAGGTTGTATGACGGCAGTGATCGGACCAATAGGTATCCAGAACACGGATTTCTGTCATGGATGGATCTCTTTGTTCTTCCTTTTTGAAATAATTCTGTATATGTTTAAAATCCTCTATCGTCATAGCAAGATTTAAGGATTGGTGTAAGTCCTGTAATTTCTCTTCATCCAAATCTTTAAAGCCATCCAGAAACTTAACGTCTTCAGGCTCTTCAAATTCTGTAACTAAAGTATCTGGTTTTACTTCCTCAGCTTCCCTGGAATCCACTGGGTTAATGCAGTATTCCTTAATGCTTTCCAGTTCTTTCTCTGTTATATCCCCTGACAGGATATAGGTTACCGCTGATTGAATAACCGGATTCTCTTTCTCATTAAGTAGCTTAACACATTGCACTGCAGAATCTGCTCGTTGATCAAATTGGCCTGGTAAATACTCTACTGTAAATACCTTATCATTCGGATCTGCTGCATATTTTTCCTCCATCAAAATATCTAAGGGAGGTTCTGAGAATACTGTTCCAAGAGACTTTTGGTAAGTTTCCTCATGAACATTTTCTATATCATAACGAATGAGAATCCGAACCGAATTAAGATTCTTGATTCCCAAATAATTTTGTATCTCTGCTTTTAATTCCTTCGCTTTAATTGCGTATGGGGCTTTCTTTTCTACATAAATTCTCTTTACACTATTCATCCTATTCTCCTTTTTCCATAGGAAAGTCAAACTTACAGTTATCGATTACTTGCATTATAACATAGCATGTTTTATAATCATAATTAATATACGTTAACCATTTTATTAGGAATACTAATAATATAAATACATAAATTTGATACGTAACTATAAATAAAACACACCTATCTTTTCCCATTTGATAGGTAATTATGGAGGTCTTATGGATATCAATTACGAACTGTATAAAGTATTCTATCATGTCGCCAAAAGTCTTAGTTTCTCCGATGCAGCGGGTGAACTGTTTATCTCACAATCCGCCGTCAGCCAATCAATTAAGACACTGGAAACACGTCTTAATCAAACGCTATTTATACGTAGTACGAAGCGAGTTGCATTAACAAAAGAAGGTGAGCTGCTTCTGAAACATATAGAGCCGGCGATTAATTTAATTGTTCGTGGGGAAAATCAGCTTTGCGCAGATCCCAAAAGTGGTGTTCTATTAAGAATTGGAGCCAGTGACACTATCTGCCGCTATTATTTGGTCCCTTATCTTAAGAATTTCCATAAACAGTACCCAAATATTCATATAAAAGTGACAAATGGTACTTCTCTTCAATGTGCTACTCTTCTGGAGAGAAATGAAGTGGATGTTATTGTTACAAATTCACCTAATCCAAATCTTAATAATATGATGGAAATTTTACCGGTTAAAGATTTTAAAGATATCTTTATAGCCAATCCTGAGGCTTTTCCATTAACAGATCGAAAGATAACCTTACAGGAACTCCAAGAGCATCCTATTCTGATGCTTGATAAGCGCTCAACGACCAGTATGTTTCTTCATAATTTGTTCCTTGAGAATTCTCTAGATCTTGTTCCCTCAGTGGAATTAAGTAGTAACGATTTGCTTATTGATCTAGCAAAGATAGGTCTTGGTATCGCCTTTATTCCGGATTTCTGTGTAAAAGAATTAAATCAATTAGAAGTGATTCATACGGATCAAGAAATTCCTTCTCGTATGTTGGTTGCATCCTATAATAAAGATATCCCTCTATCAGATGCAGCTAAATTCTTTATTGATAGTTTAACTTCAAGCTATAAGCCCACTGCCTAAAAACAGTGGTATCTTTTTATAATTAAGAAATGGAGTGAGTTCCTTAATATATTAGGATCCTCACTCCATTTTAAATTTCAAACCGCCTTATTAATTGGTTTTAATTATTTATTAAACTCGTTCAACCTTCCATGAATTACTTTGTTATAGTTAATTACATGTCTGTCATATTCTTCGCTCATATATTTTGATGTCAGCATAAAATCAGCAGTAGAGCGATTCGTTGCCAAAGGAATGTCATAAACTGCACAAATTCTTAATAATGCCTTTATGTCTGGATCATGAGGCTGGGAAGCTAAAGGATCCCAAAAGAAAATTACAAAATCGATATTTCCTTCCACTATTCGCGCACCAATCTGTTGGTCTCCACCCAAAGGTCCACTGTTATATGCCTTTACCGGTAATCCAACTTTGTCCGCTATTAATCTAGCCGTGGTCCCAGTTCCACATAAAAAGTGACCCTTTAATACATTCTTATTCTTCTCTACCCAGTCAATTAAAACCTGCTTTTTGGTATCATGGGCAATTAAAGCAATGCGTTTTTGCTTTTCTATGGTAAAGCTAATAAATTCGTCATTTATCATGGAAAGCACCCTCTCTTTTATGTATATTTAAAAATATCATATCGAAAATATGAAAATATTGCAAGTAGTGTTCCAATATATTTAACATACCGCAAGAAAACCACCTCTAAGCTGAGGCACAGACAGCTGATTATTATTTCTCGTTTATGTAGATGAAAGTTTATGATCCATCTATGTTCTTTATTTGATGTAGAGCAACCGTATACATTGCTATGCGATTATAGAATATCCTATTTTGAATTACCCTATAACAAAAAAAGAGTATAACCGTATTGCTCGTTCGATTCCTGTCGTAACTATGCCTAATTTACTATATATTCTACAAATATGGAACATAAAAATTATTGTAAAATTATGTAAACATAGTATAATATAAGTGTGGATGAGTTCTTGAGATTAAAATTACTATTTGTTCCATCCGCTGCGCTTTCATCGAATCTAATTTCTGTGTATTTATCATGATGTTCAATAATTAAGTTAAAGATAGCATTTCTTGTTGCCCCAACGCTAAGAAGTGTGATCGATGATGCTGTAAATAGTATTATTATGATTACCGCAATTTTACGAGCACTCTTGGCATAAGCATGTACTTTTTGATCCATTCGGTTTCTAATAATTATTCTTTTAATCCGTCTGTTCAATTCATCCGATGGATGATATTTCTTATCTAATTCTTCTTTCGAAGGCAGTAAATCCATTTCATTTATTAAAACTTCCGATGTCGCTATTCTAAGTAAGGTATCAAACCATATACTGTTTTTTTTCTTCCCTGGTCACAGTCACTGTCCTCCTTCTCCAATTCTACTTTTAAAGCTTTACGAGCTCTGCTTAACCGGGTTTTCACATTCTCCTGCGTGATACCTAGTATTTCACTAATTTCTTTATACGAATAGTCAAACTCCATCTTAAGGTATAAAATATCAGAATAGTTTTTATTCAACCTACCAATACATTTGATGATTTTATGACAGGCTTCCTCTATGGTTATATTCTCAAAATTCGGTTCCTCATAGGGTATGCTGTCATCATAATCATCAATGGGCGTAATCTTATTGCGTTTTCGTTTTCTAAGTATATCGAAAGCAACATTTCTTACTATAACAACGACGAACCCCCTTGTCCGATAACAATCATTTATGTTTATTTTTTCAAGATTATTAATGATTTTTATAAACGCTTCCGATACGGCATCCTCTGCAAGATGAATATCATGCAGAATACTGTCCGCAATGTAAAGCATTGTAGCGCTATATTGACAATATAGTTCCGCAGCTATCTCTCTATCTTTTTCATTTTCTATTGTCATTATAATTGCAATCAAGATTATCTCTCCTCGGTACATAACACTTTCTATATATAATATAACTGTTTTTCTCTTACATACAATATATAACAACAAATATAAAAGTACCATGCCATATTTGGAAAACATTCTATTTTTTCACCAAAATAAGACCCCTGAAATAATTATAAAATCCAGGAGTCTTATATGTCTGTAGTCGGCATTTCAAATATATTAGCATGATAAGTCTTATTCCTATTTACTATATGCAGTAATCATTTCAAGAAGTTCATCATACAAAGCATCTTTCTGGTCCCCTTGCACCTCATATGATAATGTTCGCTGCCAATTGTCCTTATCAACCCATATTCTCCCATCATCAAAAACATATAGTTTTGGCCACTTGTCAGGTCCGTTAGCTATTTTCAATTCAAATAGAATATAAGTAGTTTCATATGCATTTCTATCAATGCGTTTTCTCTTTACTTGGAATTTTTCTAAAATTTTATTTACCTCTGAGTTATCTAGCGGGATTGCTGTATTAGATCCATGCGAGAAAAAACGCTTATTAATAAAACATGAAACAAACTGATAATTATCAGGATATAATTTGTCAGCTTGAATTGGCTTATTATAAACAAAAACAACGAACATAACCCCAATTATTATCATTAACAATGTACTAAGTACTACCTTTTTCTTTGTTATCATCTCACATCCACCTTTTTCGTTTATGTAGTTAACGATATATATATATCATAGCCCCTAGCCCATGTTTTTCTTTGTCTAAGCTCTTCTTAAACTTTTTTAAAACCAAAAATAAACACGCCAAGAGACAAAAGCCACTGTATTCATTTTACAGGATCTTTTGAATTAAATCATAAACATCACTCACCTCTCCTTTATTATATTTAAACATTTGTGAAACCACTCAACTCACAAAAATATGGTATGTTTTATGTTATAAAATACATTTTTAGTTTTAATAAAATCACATAATCTTAAATTCTAACTCGATATGAAACACCTTCTATGCATCTGCCTCATAATAGCTAATCACTTTTTCACTAATCCCATTGATATATACCGTTGAAATTATAGTTAAACGGTAGGTATACCCCATTGAAACATAATAAGTCTTATCGAAAATCAGCATACCACCTGTAGTTTCAAGTCCACTCCATGTCTTAACTGTAGAGCAAGTCCCATCATGGTTTTTACGGGCGAGTACTACGGTGCCAGTAATTTTAGTTGTACTCGCCTTACCAATCACTAATGCACCACAAATGACTTTACTTCCGTCAAATGATAGATTGACCTCAACCGAGGTGGTATTATCCCACATCGGCTCTACGATATCCAAAAGCTGTTTCGGTTCATAGGGAGGATTATTGGCGGCGAGTGCAGTTGCACTTTCAGTCAAAAAGCAAGAAATAATAATGCAAGACAATAAGATACGTTTTGTTCATAGCAATCATAATCATTCGCTCCTTCGTTTTATATTGAGGCTCTAAATTATCCTCTATATTATATAAACGTTTGAAAACTCATAATGTAACAGTAATTTCCAAAATGATTAATTATCTTATGTTTTTTAATTTAATACTTAATTTAATTCACGTCCAATTTAAATTAATTTATCACTGCCTATTAAAGGTTAAAGTTCGAAGACTTATAAAAAACACCATGCCAAACTTGGAAAAATAATATTTTCCAAAGTACTACATGGTGTCTTCTTTAAACTTTGTTTAATTATGCTGTTTATTTCCGCAAAATAGGAAGCCTGAATGCACATAGAACTCAGAGTCCTAATTCCTTGGTATCAAATTACTCTTTTATTAATACGCTTACTTACTCAGCTCTTCCAATCTCTCGGTTACCTGCTTCATCATATCTTTATATTTTTCAAGCTTTGCCTTCTCTTCGTCAATCTTACTCTGTGGTGCTTTCTTAACGAAGTTTTCATTGGCAAGCATTCCATTAACACGCTTTAATTCGCCTTCTAGTCGTCTCTTTTCCTTGGATAGACGTTCAATCTCCTTATCGATGTCAACAAGATCTGCAAATGGAATGTAGATAACTGCACCTGGAATAACAGTAGATACTGCATCTTCTGGTATTCCTGCTTTATCCTCTTGCACTGCAACCTCACTGGCATATCCAAGGGTGGCAAAGAAGATCTTACTTTCAGTAAAGGTATTTCTTATCTTATCGCTATCGGATACAACAATAACATTCGCTTTTCTGCTAGGTGGAACATTCATCTCGGAACGAACGTTACGAATGCCCTTTACTGCTGCCTTAATTAATTCTACAGCTTCCTCTTCCTTACTATACTCATATTCCTTTGTATATACTGGCCAATCGGAGATCATGATAGATTCAGACTCCCAGGTACCAGACATCTCCTGAAGGGTACAATAGATCTCTTCTGTAATAAATGGCATATAAGGATGTAGTAATTTCAGGGAAGCTATTAGCACCTTCTTTAAAGTCCAAAGTGCTGCTGCTTTTGTCTCATCTGTATCGCTATATAATCTTGGTTTTACCATTTCAATATACCAGTCGCAGAATTCTTCCCAGATGAAGTCATGGATTTTTTGAACAGCAATTCCAAGTTCAAAGCTTTCCATGTTCTCAGTAGCTTCTTTAACCAAGGCATTGGCCTTGCTTAGAATCCATTTGTCCGCAATGGTCAGAAGCTTCTCATCAACCTTGTCACTAAGTTCTGCTTTCTCTAGGTTCATCATAATGAAGCGGGAAGCATTCCATACCTTATTGGCAAAGTTTCTGCTCGCTTCAACACGCTCCCAGTGGAAACGCATATCATTCCCCGGTGCATTACCGGTGATTAAGGTAAGTCTAAGTGCGTCAGCACCATATTGATCAATCACTTCCAATGGATCAATACCGTTACCTAAGGACTTACTCATCTTGCGGCCTTGTGAATCTCTTACAAGTCCGTGAATGAGAACCTTACTAAATGGTTTCTTACCCATATGGGCATATCCGGAGAATACCATACGAAGTACCCAGAAGAAGATAATATCGTATCCAGTTACTAACACATCTGTAGGATAGAAATAATCCAAATCTTCCGTCTTTTCTGGCCAGCCAAGGGTAGAAAATGGCCATAATGCGGAACTAAACCAGGTATCTAAAGTATCCTCATCCTGTCTTAGATTAGTACTTCCACACTTTGGACATCTGGATGGTTCCTCTTTATCTACGATGATTTCTCCACAGCCATCACAGTAGTATGCAGGAATACGATGTCCCCACCAGAGCTGTCTGGAGATACACCAATCACGAATATTCTCGGCCCAGTTAAAGTAAGTCTTATCGAAACGCTCCGGTACGAACTGAACATCTCCAGTCTTAACTGCTTCAATCGCTGGTTTGATTAGTTCATCCATCTTAACAAACCACTGCTGCTTGATTAAAGGTTCTACAGTAGATTTGCATCGATCATGGGTACCAACGTTATGCGTATGATCTTCCACTTCAACCAATAATCCTAGTTCATCTAGATCCTTAATAATCTGCTTTCTTGCTTCATAACGATCCATACCAGCATATTTACCACCCAGTTCGTTAATGGTAGCATCGTCATTCATGACATTGATTTCCGGAAGGTTGTGTCTCTTACCTACTTCAAAGTCATTGGGGTCATGGGCTGGAGTAATCTTAACAACACCTGTACCAAATTCTTTATCAACATAAGTGTCTGCAACAACTGGAATTTCTTTATTCACCAATGGAAGTAATACCTTCTTACCAATTAGATGCTGATATCTCTCATCTTCTGGATGAACTGCAACTGCAGTATCTCCAAGCATAGTCTCTGGTCTTGTCGTAGCGATTTCTACGAACTCATCACTACCAACCACTGGATAGTTAATATGCCAGAAATGTCCTGCCTGCTCTTCATGCTCAACTTCCGCATCAGAAATAGAGGTATGACATATTGGACACCAGTTAATAATTCTGGAACCTTTATAGATATAACCTTCCTTATAAAGCTTTACGAATACTTCGTGAACCGCATCGGAGCAGCCATCATCCATGGTAAAGCGTTCCCGGTCCCAGTCACAGGAGGAACCAAGCTTCTTCAACTGAGAAATGATTCTTCCGCCGTATTCATCCTTCCATTGCCATGCTCTTTCTAAGAAGCCTTCTCTACCCAGGTCATCTTTATCAATGCCCTCCTTCTTTAGCTGTTCGATAATCTTAACCTCGGTTGCGATACTAGCATGGTCGGTTCCTGGTTGCCATAGGGCATTATATCCCTGCATTCTTTTAAAACGGGTTAAGATGTCCTGCATGGTATTATCCAGTGCATGCCCCATGTGAAGCTGTCCAGTAATGTTTGGAGGAGGCATTACAATGGTAAATGGTTTTTTGCTTCGGTCAACCTCAGCATGGAAATATTTCTTATCTTGCCATTTTTGATATAGGCGTTCTTCTATGTCTTTGGGGTCATAGGTTTTGGCTAATTCTTTGTTCATATTTGTCTTCCTTTCTTCATATGATTGACGGACGGTGCTCTATATCGGAAAATATATTATACTTCCAGTTATAATTTTCGAGTAACACTAGGCTTCGATAAGTAAGCTAAGGCGGTCTGTCGGAGTGAAGAGGCATCCTTGCCTCTCACTCCTAAAATGTCCATCCGTGGACATTTTCCAGACTTGACGCTTCCTTATCTCAGCAAGTGTTACTAGGAAAATGATAAAGTCATCCTAATATATTTTTCCGATTTAGCACACCTGTGTTAGAAAAAATTATAAATAATAACACATAATTAAAGTGGTTGCTAAATCAAGTTATGAATCAAAAAAGGTTCTCCGTCGCAAAGGACGAAGAACCGTGGTACCACCTTTATTCATGGAGACTATTGCAATTTCTGTTCAGCCGAAAACTTTACTCGACTGGATTAAATTGCATAAGCAACTGCTATCTCCATCTCTTTGTCTATAACGGGACTTCCCGGCACTTCCTACACGCCTTCTGGTTTCAGAAATGCTGTTCCGGAGCTACCTTCAATAAGTTTGCTTTAGATCACCTTTCAGCCGGTGAGTGATCCTCTCTGATAAGCTTCCCTTATCTAATCCTCTCCATCATTACATTTGGATTTATGAAAGTTTATTTATATACTATGCAAATATTTTAATAATGTCAAGTGTTTTCTTTTACTATTCTATATGCTTGTTACCGTTCAGTCCCTGCCAGATATTTGAAAACAATTATCCGACTAAGAATTTCCAGAGAGGAGCATTTGCATTAAAAATCATTCAATAGCAATTCCATATCGCTCTAAGATAAGCATTGCCTCTTGCGCATATTCAGGGCTTGTTTTAATTGCAGATCGAATGACTTCCATAGCTTCCTCTTTCTGCTCCATAATTAAATCTATTCTTTCCCTTAGTTTCTGTCTGCGAACGATGAGACGATGGCGTATTTCAACCATTTCCCTAGGATCAATGATAGCTACCGGCTGATAAATCCAGATCTCTGCATCTGCAACACCAACTTTTTTAAGCTCCTTGATTAATTCATTGTTATAGAAATCTAGCTTCTGCGTATTGGTTTTGTATTTCTTAGTTTCCTCTTTTAACATTATATATTCTTCCCAGAATGCTTTCAGTTCATCATAGCTATCTACCATATATTTATTATAGGAGTATTCCAGGAAATTTAGGTTATTCACGGATTTAATCTTAACCTTGTTCATCAGCATAACCTGTCTTTTCTGTTTTGCATGAATGTTCTGAATATCATAAGCATTCTTTCTAGCTTCCATAAAAATATAAAGAGAAGATGCCATTCCCATCAGCACAGTTAACAGAAATGGTATCGATAAATTCGCATCTGAATAGTTTCCTAATATGGCAAAAATCACAAAAAGAATTATTACGACGATACTGGTTGTTATGGCAATTCCTCTGAGATACCCTTGTTTGCTGAGTGTATCTTCCCACTCTTCCTTAAGAATATTCTTTTCTTTCTCCAGATACTCCATATCCTGTTCTATCTTTGCTTGATATTCTTCACTTTCCTTAATCTCAGGTAATTCTCTCGGAAGTTGTATCTCATAACGCTCGAATATGCGATACTGTCTATCTGTGATTTTTGTACTTTTCTGCTGGAAGTGTTTCCGTTCCCTTGTTAGGTTCATAATATTTCGCGCAGCATTCTCCAAGTCCTCTCGGTGCTCTCTTGGATACATATCAATCTTCTGCATATCTGTCAGGTAGGAAGTGACTGCCTGATATTCTATCTTCGCTTCCTCGATCTGCCGATTACTCTCAGATATTAATTCGCAATTATCCTTAATATAGGTTAATAGTTCTGATTTCTTGGATTGATGCTTATTGCTTTTTTTAATATTTACTTGAACAAATTCCTTATTCTGTTCATTCTTTTCCTTTTGTTGTCTAAATAACCCTAAGAATCTCATCCGCATACCTCTCTTGTAGGAAAGCTATTGATATACCTTCCGTACGGAAGCCTTCCATCTTTCAATCATTTTATCCGCCAATTCATAAAATTCGGTGTTTCTTCCTTCAGCCTTATATTGTTTTAATCTTTGTATTTCAGTCATTGAATCATTAAGCTTGGCTTCTTCACGTATTTGCTCCAAATCGCTGATAACTTCTTCTTTAAGTATATCATCTACATTATATATTCCAGCGATCTCATCAACATCTTCACCAGATAGCAAAACCGCGTACAAGAACTGTCGTAGACTTTCCTCGTTATGATTGTATTCATAGGCCTGTCGAAAAATATCGACTGCTTCCTTTAAGCTCTTACTTTGCGCTGTAGCTATGGCTTTATTATGGAGCACATCTCCAAAATCCTTGGGAGTTAGATTATTATCACCTTCTGAACTTAGGATACGTTCATACTCATTTAATGCTAAGGTATACTGATGATCTTTAAGCAATTCATTAGCCTTAACAAAAATTCTTTTAATCCGAGGCATGTCGATAACCCGGTCAAGTCTTCTTAAAAATGCTAAAATTTCTTTTTCACCATAATAGTCGCTACTACATAATACTACCGTTACTAATGTTTTTAAATCAGCCTTTTTTGCTTTTAAAGCTTTCAGTTTGGCAGCTCGGTCTACGAGTTTTAGTTCGGTCCCAATCCAATCTATCAAGGAATCAGTAAAGAGACTTTCCTCTATCAAATATACATTATGATATAGATAATAGCACAGTTCCTCTATAGAATAAATGCGAACACCTGTCCTGGGAAATACATACGGTCTTTCTGTCCTATCACCACTACATAATATCACTTTGCCCACCGGATCTCCTACCTCCTTAGATATCGATTAAAAATTCCCACACTTTTCCCGTTCTTGGATAGAAATCACCAAATCCCAAATCTGTAATTGTAATCTTACCATTGGAGCTACTGGAACAACTTAGATTTATCGCTAACCTAGTCATCCTTTTCGGCCGTTGGGGTGCATTATTAAGAACTAATTTTTCACGCATAATATCCCTTGTCATGACATTCTTAATTATGACTTCAATCTCTGCCTCGCCTTCTGGAATGACTTCAATACTATTATTCACTTCATACCAAGGCACACCTGCCTCTGCTAAGGGAAAATCTATCATCTTTGCATCATGATATACACGGATTCCTATGTAGCTTGTTATCATCTCTTCATTTAATAGAATATAATCCTCTAACTTTCCATCTCCAGAAAGCTCTTTCGCTGCATAGCAAGCACCCTTGCTATATAAGTTTTGTCCGAGAAAGGCTCTTCTTCTTGAGCAAAGGCTTTTTATTGCCTCTGGTGCCCAATCACCTTCAAAACCAATACCAGTAAAATATAGCGTTGAGATAATCTGCTTGAATAAAACGGTATCTGCAACTGTTTTAAACGCATACGCCATATCAATATCTTTTCGTTTCAACATATCATAGCTTATCTCATCGGATAAGTCCTTTTTTGTAAGGCCGGCGACGATCGGTTTCGTTCTCCTATTAATATTGATTTGATAATATTTCAATCCATTTTGGTCAAAATTGAATAGCCCCACATCATTCATCCAAAGAGAATATTCTTGGCTCAAAGCATAATATAGATAGGCACCTGCATGGCTCATTATTTCTGCTCTGTCTTTATCTATTCCTAGCATAGCTAAAGCTTCATATATGCCGTCCACTAGTATAGGATCTGTATCCTGTATGGTTACCACAAGCTTGGTAATTCGTTCAGTAGGAAAATGATTTTTTACCAGCATTAAGGTTTTACGAAAAAATTTTTCCAAGAGGGTAATCCCTGAGACCTTCTGGCCAAAGAGTACAATTTCTTCTCCGGTACAAATCTTATTTAATATCCGGTCAATTTGTATCCCCTCACCATTTGATGCGCAAGCAACCGCTTCTTCACCATATAGCCATTGTTTTGTATCATTTTTAATACAAAGTACTGTTGGAATTCGGCAGTTTTCTTGGCCTTCCGTTAAACCGATGGTTACCGGTTCCTGTAACTTATAACTGTAACAACTGATCTGTATAAAATCCTCACATAGATCATATCCTACAATTAATTTTCTCGGTGTGTCCATCTACATTCTCCTCTTACTCTTTCTGATCTAGCACTCGAAAGCACTTTGACGTAAGATATTCTGCGTTCATATAGCGCTCCATAAGCTCTAAAAGTGAAGTCTCATCATGCATTTCTTTATGGGCAAGCATAAGATTAATCTGTTGATACCTTGATTCCTCATCCGATGGTTCTCTATCATTATGTACTTGGATACTTTTATGATGTACTACCTCTTCACCCGACTCTTCTGTAATATAATATTCAAGAGTTTCATTATAGAAAAGGACAAAGGCTTTGACATGAATACCCATAAAAACATTGGTCATACGTTCTGTTATATATTCTTCTTTGTCATTGGCATTCTGTAAACGATAGTGGATATAAACCTGTTTTTTCGGATCCGTTTTATATTCCACAAAATATTTATTCATAACAATCTCAGGTAGCTTTACCTTACTTTTATACTGTTCAAAAAATGGAAGGATAATGCCTTCTTTCACAAATCTATGGATTTGATACTCAATGAAAACCAGATCATTTTCTGAGAATTCACTTCTACTGGTATTATATTTCAACCAGGCAAGAAGGCATAGGTCATTTTTCTCATAACTAATTTCTCTTCGCATCATCTGGAATAACTCTGTATTGATTACCCAATCATGAATTAGATATTTATAAGCATAGAAGGATAGGAATGCTCTTACAAGCATGTGATTTGTAACATTTTTATAATATTCATTAAAAATTAGAAAGCTGTCTTGCACATAGCCTTCCGTAAATAGCATCTGCACTAAGAGCCTTGATTCCAAGCCGTGAGTCTCCACTTCGAAGCCTTTGGCAGCTTTCCAGATGCGAAGCATTTCCTTTGTAGCTCCGTAATAATAAAGTACCAAATACTCAAGTATTGCTTCATCATATTTATTCTTATCAAATAAATAATAACACAGATGCACAATAAACTCCTGTCTCGGCTGGGCATTGCCACTTGTCAGCCAACCAGAGCAGAATCGTACAAGAAGATTGTCTGGGACACTCTCATATCCAAAGGTCTCCAATGCATCTAGCACTTTACCGTAGAGGCTGCCTTTTATCATATATTCCAAGAGCTGTGATCGAGCTTCTGCATCTACCATTTTAAGATCAATCAATTTTAGATAGTACTCTAACAACTCGTCATTAAAATATTCATTATAGTACTCTATCAGGGTTCCCAGACAGTCATAATAGTAAAGATTGTTTAACCCTTCAACCAAAAGGATTTTCTTTCTTAAAGCAATTGCATAATCACTAAGGATATGATTACTTTGATATTTATCAAACAGATGGATTAACAACTTAGGATGATTGCTGAAAGCGATACAAATATCTTCATATAATTCAGGATTCATAAATGGCTGTATTGAATAATCAATTGTGACAATATAGTTGTTTCCATTACTATCCACCGGTAATAACATGACATTGTTAGAAAAGATATCAATATACGCTTTCCCATCGCTTATTGGTATATTTTCTTCTAAGTCTAGTTCTTCATGAATAACACGAACACTTGTTATATTAGGGTTATTACATAGAAACTCATGACGATAGATTATAAATGGTAAATTCCTTGCTACCTCCGATGGTATGCTCCCATTGCCATAAAACTCTTGGTATAAAACAGCTAGATTATGGTTGATGTTATGGGCTTCTAATTGTTTGGCAGCAAATAGCTCCATTTTTTTATAATAGGATCTATAAATGGACGCATGCTTCTGCTTATTTTTTATTATGTATGCATAGAGAAATGCTCTCTTACTATCATTTAAATTGCTATTATAGATGAAATACAGTAGCACCTGCTGTGGTAAAGGGTCTGTAGATGTTTCTTCTATGGAGTACATAAAATATTCATAGAGTTCTGTAATTGGAAGTTGTTCCATTACCCCCAAATAGTACCATCGGTGATATTTGTTGGACTTTTTAATCCCCTTAATCAACATACAGCAGATTACCGTGAGAATTTCTTTGATGGAGTATTGCTCATAAAGCGCAACCATCCCACGATAAATAATAGGATAAAAATGTTTCTTTTTATTAGCTAGATATGCATATTGTTGCGCAGTTTCCTTTGTGGCAAGCTTATTTCGTATACTGAAATTCAAAACTTGTACTTCAAAAGCCGTCAGCTCACGAAGTAAATATGGTTCATCATTATAAATAAGGGCAGCCTCATAATATAGAATAGGGCTTGTACACCCAGCTTCAAATTGCTCTTTAATATCCATTAACTTAAGACCCTTATTACCCTCATACCGTCGATCGATATATAGTAAAAACCAAAGGAGCTGCCAGTAAAAATGACCTTTTTCATAGAAAGCTCGGATCTTTTCTACAGCCCTATCAATGGTTTCCTCATCCCTTTTATATAAGGCCTTAAGGTAATGATAGGCGCTATGTGCAATAACCGATTGCTTCCGTAATGAAGTCTCCTTGGTAGCCAACTCATTAAGAAGCTGCTCTGCCTCATCATTATTCCCAGTAATGATTGCTAAATGGGCCAATATTAATTCTTTCGCACTGCTTTTGGTTTCATCCGGAATATGCTGTAGTAATTTATAGCTTTCTTCCAGATACTTGGAACGATCAATCTGATTCAATCGAAACATAAGATAATTCCTATGGAAAGCAGCTTGCACTTTTAATAGCATCTTCTCCGGGGCAACTGGCTTCCTAACTTCTCTATGACGCCTACAGATAATCGGTATCTCTATCGTTTGATATACTGTTTTGACCCAGATACGTCCGTAATTAATGCCATATCGCATTTTCTTAGGATCTAAAATAAATGTAATTGAATAATTACTCCCGAGGAAAAAGTCTCCCCAGATATATTTTTTATCAAGTTGGATAAAGTCAGCATCGGTACTTACTTTTATCTCTACATACCCCCATTGCTCCTTCGATAAGGTAAGCTTGTCCGTAAGCTGATCTTCATTAATTTCGTATTTTAACTCCCTTTTGTCAATACTTAAATGAACTTTTGACTTTTTATCAATGGCAATCAGAAATTCTTCCAAAGCTTGACTGGTTGAGATATTTTTTAATAGATTATGGTAGATTTTTCTTACTCTATTATCAGATTGCAAAAACATTCGTTCGAACTTATCCGACCGAAAAATTTTCTTTGCTTCGCTCCAATCCATCCTAGCTAAATTGGTAAATTGATTTAGGTCTTTCATTTTACCCAAGGAGGTCATAATGAAGGCAGCCTCCACATGAACCTCAAAATGCATCATCTGTTCTCCACAATCACTGATAATGCTGATTACTCCTTGAATGGTATCTCCACTTTCGAGACTGCTCGCATTAAATTGATAGAAAATCTCAATTTCCGTACCAGAAAAGGTAGGTTCTTTCAATGTCAATAACCGATGGGAGGAACAAACGATTCCTTTCATCGGTTTCGATGCACTATTACGAACGATAAAACTCCCCTCATAAACCTTACCGGCCTCTACGGTTAATTCAACGCTTTCCTCGGAAAGATAAATATAAGGTAATTTATAATCAAAATCCCCTTTTGAGAAACGTTCGATCTTTTCCTTCAATTTATCACCTCAAGTAGTATTAAAAAAAGGTAGATTGGTTATATTTATAGGCGCACTTTCTTGCAAATAGTATTGAATATAATTATAATGCATATATGAAAAAAAATCCAGCATATAAGTCTTTTGATGCTTGACCCTAAATTAACAGCTTTTATAGAAAGGAAAGAATATAAGAATGACACAGCATAACACTCATTTTCATGGAAGTGATTTAGAAACTATAGAAAAAGTATATGGTATAAAAAAAGAAGATATCGTTAGTTTTGCAGCCAATGTAAATCCCTTGGGTATTTCTCCAAAACTAAAGACAAGCTTGGCTGAGCGTATTGATTCTATTACGAGATATCCGGATAGAGAATATACATCCCTACGACAGCATATTGCTGGCTATGTACAAGCGGATGTTGACCATATTATTGTAGGCAACGGTTCTACTGAACTTATCTCTCTATTCATACAGATTAAAAAACCTAAAAAAGCCTTAATTATAGGCCCCACATATTCCGAATATGAACGGGAGGTTACACTTGGAGGAGGTAGCACACTTTATTATAGGCTAGAGGAGAAAAACAACTTCACCCTTGATCTTACAAGCCTTGAGAAAACTCTGACCAATGAGATTGATTTATTGATTATATGTAACCCCAACAACCCAACCTCTACAGCTATTACTAGGAATAATATGCGTAAGATTCTTGATATCTGTAAACAAAAAGGTATCTTTGTCATGGTTGATGAAACCTATGTGGAGTTTGCAGAGGATGTGAAGGAGATTACCTCAATCCCTCTCACCAATTATTATAATAATATTATTATACTTCGGGGCATTTCAAAATTCTTTGCAGCACCAGGGCTTCGTCTTGGTTATGCCATCTGCGGAAACTTAGACTTGCTAAAGGAGATTAATCAGAGGAAAAATCCATGGACCATTAATTCTTTAGCTGCGGTCGCAGGAGAAATCATGTTCACAGATGAGAAATATATTAAGGATACCAGAGCACTCATTGCTGCTGAGCGTAGTCGTATATGTAAAATCCTAGCTTCTAATAAAAACCTAACTTACTATCCACCTACAGCCAATTTTATATTAGTTAGGATAGAGAAGGAAGATGTTACGTCTATGGATATATTCGAAGCCGCCATCCAGAAGGGCTTAATGATCCGTGACTGTTCCACTTTCCCCTTCTTGGATAATAAATATATACGTTTCTGCTTTATGACACCTGAGTTAAATGATGCACTGCTGGAAGTATTATTTGATATGTTAAAATAGATTTCTTAAGAAATTTTTAATTTGACTTCCATATATATCCGTATTAATCTTATTTCGATATACTAATTTGACAAATGATACTATACAAAATGGAAAGGGCGAAATTATGCTTAAGTTTATTAAATATTTGAAAGGATCGGTTTTCGCAATTGTTACTGTATTTGTACTTCTTGCAATTCAGGCAATTTGCGATCTATCTTTACCTGCTTATACTTCAAACATAGTAAATGTTGGTATCATGCAAAATGGAATTGATAGTAATGTCCCTAAGGTTATCCGGGCATCAGAAATAGATATGCTTACTATGCTGATGGAGGAAGAGGAAAAGGAAACCGTATTCAATCATTACACACTTCTTAAGAAAGAGAATTTCAATGAGAAAGATTGGTCCGATTATGTAGAGGACTACCCTCTTTTAAATACCGAACCCCTTTATCTATGGGACGGAAAGGAAGAAACTCAATTAGCTGATGCTTATGCGATACCCATGATGCTGGTATACATAAGTAGTACCAGCGGTGAAACAGCGGAGCAAATGCAATCCCAGCTATTTGCCGATTCCTCCTCTATGCAATTACCAGGCGAAACCGATTTATTCACAATGCTACCTATGCTTCCAGACGAAGCTCGGTTAAGTATGATAAAGACAATTAAAGAGAAAGTATCACAGATACCGGAAATGATGGTTTCTCAAGTAGCAATCGCCTATGTGAAAGCAGAATACGAAACCATCGGTATCGATCTAGCTAGTATACAGAATCGATATATCTTATTTGTTGGTGCAAAGATGGTAGCTCTTGCACTAATTATAATGATAATTTCCATTCTTGTAACCTTATTTGGAGCAAGAATTGCAGGTAAATTGGGTAAAGATTTGCGTAGTAGGGTATTTGATAAAGTACTCTCCTTTACCAATAGGGAAATGGATCGTTTTTCTACCGCATCCCTTATCACCCGCAGTACCAATGATATTCAGCAGATTCAGTCCATGATTGTAATGCTGATTCGTATCGTAATCTACTCTCCAATCTTAGCAATAGGAGGAATTTTCAAGGTTCTGCAGACGAATACTTCCATGACTTGGATATTAGCCCTTGGTGTATCAATAATCTTTGCGATTATTCTTGTACTAATGATTATTACTATGCCAAAATTTAAACGGATGCAGAAATTGGTCGATCGAATTAACCTTGTTATGCGTGAGATTATTACAGGCTTGCCGGTTATCCGTGCTTTCAGTACGGAAGAACATGAAAAGGAAAGATTCGATATTGCAAATATAGATCTGACAAGAAATAGCATATTTGTAACCCGTGTTATGAACTTTCTTATGCCTGCTTTAATGCTAATTATGAATTTGATATCTATCCTTATTATCTGGGTTGGTGCAGATAAAATCGATAGTGGAACCATGCAGGTTGGTGATATGATTGCCTTTATACAATATACTATGCAAATAATCATGTCTTTCCTTATGATGACAATGATATCCATCATGCTCCCCAGAGCTAGTGTATCTGCGAAACGTATTGATGAAATCATTTCCACGACTCCCTCCATACATGATCCACAAAGCGCAAAGCCACTTCATAGCGCAAATGGTATCGTGGAATTTGACCATGTACATTTCCGTTATCCCAATGCGGAAGCAGATGTACTTTCGGATATTCATTTTACAGCTAAGCCCGGCGAGACTACTGCAATTATCGGTAGTACCGGCAGTGGTAAGTCAACTTTAATCAACTTAATCCCTCGCTTCTATGATGTCACCCAGGGAAGCATACGTATAAATGGCATCGATATTCGCGATATGAAGCAACATAATCTTAGAGAACAGATAGGATTAGTACCGCAAAAAGGTGTACTATTTACCGGAACCATAGAATCTAATATCAAATTTAGCAGACCGAATGCGACGGAAGAAGAAATGAAACGTGCTGCCCGCATCGCACAAGCCAGTGAGTTTATTGATAAAATGCAAGATGGTTACCAAGCCTCAATTGCACAAGGCGGAACAAATGTATCCGGCGGTCAGAAACAACGCTTATCTATCGCTAGAGCAATTGCAAAAGATCCACAAATATATATTTTTGATGACAGTTTCTCCGCCTTGGATTACCAGACGGATGCCACCCTGCGTAAAACCTTAAGGCAAGAACTATCGGATCGTACCCTTATCATTGTTGCACAACGGGTAAGTACCATTATGAATGCGGAGCAAATCATTGTTCTCGATGAGGGACGCATCGTGGGCAAAGGAACCCATAAAGAGCTCTTAAGAACATGTGAAACCTACCGACAAATCGCATCATCCCAATTATCAAAGGAGGAGCTTGACTATGAAGAATAATAACAAAAATGCGCATACCTCTTTCCATGATGATAAAGATAAGAGTATGGTGAAACGTGGTCCTAAAGCTAGAGGCCATGGCCCCATGGGGCATCCCGGGGAAAAAGCCAAAGACTTTAAGGGTACTATGAAAAAGTTGATTAATACCTTATCCCAGTACAAGTTACAATTTATCATCGTACTTCTATTTGCTATTGGAAGTACCATCTTTTTCATCATTGGTCCAACGGTACTCGGTAATGCCACTACTAAGATAACAGAAGGTATTATCAGTAAAATCGGTGGAGGTCCTGGTGTAGATTTTAACGCCTTGGGTAAATTATTAATTACATTAATTATTTTATATACAGCGAGCAGCGTATTCTCCTTCATTCAAGGATTAATTACGACTAGTATTTCTCATAAAGTTTCCTATAAGTTCCGTAAGGAAATCTCAGAGAAAATTCATCGTCTTCCAATGAATTTCTTTGATCAAATGAGCCATGGAGAAATCCTATCCAGGGTTACCAATGATATTGATACCTTAAGCCAAAGTTTAAGCCAAAGTTTAACCCAATTAGTTACCTCTGCTATCACAATCGTTGGTGTCCTAATAATGATGATACGGATCAGCTTGTCTATGACCTTCCTAGCATTGCTGATTGTACCGATTTCTATTACAATTGTAAGTTTTGTTGTTAAGAAATCACAGAAATATTTCAAGCAACAGCAGGAATATCTTGGACATGTAAATGGACATGTAGAAGAAGTATATGGCGGACATATAATTATTAAAGCATATAATAAAGAGCATGATGTTACTAATACCTTTAATGAACACAATGACAAATTATATGAGTCTGCTTGGAAATCCCAGTTCCTATCAGGACTTATGCATCCTATTATGAGCTTTGTTAGCAACTTAGGTTATGTAGGTGTTGCTATCCTCGGCGGCTATCTAACCATCCGTGGTAAGATAGAAATTGGTCAAATCCAATCCTTCTTTCAGTATATTAGAAATTTCACAATGCCAATCACTCAGCTGTCACAGGTTGCGAATATGTTTCAATCCACTGCAGCAGCTGCTGAGCGTGTATTTGAATTCTTGGAAGCAGAGGAGGAACAACCAACTACAACAGATCCATTGTCCATCAGTGGCTTAGAAGGAAATGTAGAATTTAAAAATGTTCGTTTTGGATATACTCCAGATAAAATTATCATTAATGACTTTAGTGCAAAAGTATCCAAAGGTCAAAAGATTGCAATCGTTGGCCCTACCGGAGCAGGTAAAACCACTATTGTAAAGTTATTAATGCGTTTCTATGATATCAACAGTGGCGAAATAAGGATTGATCAGAAAAATATAAATGACTTTAATCGAAGCGAGCTAAGAAAAATGTTCGGTATGGTTCTTCAAGATACCTGGTTATTTAACGGAACCATTATGGACAACATACGCTACAGTAAGCTTGATGCTTCCGATGAGGAAGTAATAAAGGCTGCTAAAGCTGCCCATGTACATCACTTTATCTCAACATTACCAGATGGTTATCAGATGGTACTGAATGAGGAAGCAAATAATGTATCCCAAGGCCAGAAGCAGTTATTAACCATTGCTCGTGCAATACTCGCAGATCCTAAGATTCTAATCCTGGATGAAGCGACCAGCTCAGTAGATACCAGGACGGAAATCCTAATTCAAAAAGCAATGGACACCTTAATGAGAGGAAGAACCAGCTTCATCATCGCACATCGCCTATCAACAATCCGCGATGCTGATCTCATCCTAGTAATGAACGAAGGTGATATCGTAGAACAAGGCAACCACGAAACCCTACTATCCCAAAACGGTTTCTACGCCAAACTATATCAGTCACAATTTTCACGATAAGCAGATTAGTCAATACGAGTAAGAGCATTTTACGAGCTTGCTCGTGTAAATGTTCATACTTG
>JAAYSQ010000263.1 GCA_012523925.1 Clostridiales bacterium | reverse complement strand
TTCCAACCACGAATGGTATATCCACCACTTTAGCAATTTCTTTGGCAAGGGATAGGAATTCATCCCTGGATTTTTCATCCTTAGCATAATTATATAAGATGAGTTCATCTGCTCCTCCATAGGAATATTGTTTCGCTAACTGAATGACATTCCTAGGAATTTCACCCTCCACATTAATATAGGCAATGATTTTTTTATATGACATAGGAATATTACCTCCTGCTGTTACAATCCATTCGTTTCAAACATATTCACAGCTTTATTTAATACAATCTTTTTCTCATACAGCGCTTTCCCAATAATTGCTCCATATACACCAATTTCCTGGACCATTTCCAAGTCCTTCATGGAGGAAATCCCTCCAGAGGCTATAATTTGGAGCCCTGTCAATTTGACCATTTCTTTCGTATGCTCGATATTAGGTCCCTGTAGCATACCGTCTTTAGAGATATCGGTGTATACAACCGTTTGTATTCCACATTTCTTCATCTCTAGGGCAAGAGTCACAGCATGGTAATCACTAACCTTCTCCCATCCTTCAATTGCAACCATGCCATCCTTTGCATCTATTCCGATTACAATACGTTCTGCGCCAAAAATGGACACAGCCTCTTTAACAAAGCCAGGGTCTTGCACTGCTTTCGTTCCGATAATTACTCGATCAATACCTAAGGATAACTTTTGATCAATATCTTTAATAGTACGTATTCCTCCGCCGACTTGAATTGGAACTTTCACTTCAGAAACAATTGTTTTAATAGCGGTATCATTTACTGAGTGACCTACCAATGCACCGTCTAAATCCACTATATGAATATAGGAAGCACCTTCTGCTTCCCATTGTTTCGCTACAATTTGTGGAGCATTGGAGTATACATGCGTTTCTTCAAAATTCCCTTGTCTTAATCGAACACACTGTCCATTTTTAATATCAATTGCAGGAAATAATATCATATCAACCAAGCCTTTCCCATTTGCATAATTATAAGTTAAGTTTCATGTCAAATATATCTATTCCATAGTTCCTTTTGTAGAGAGAACCCCCTGCACTCGATCATCAAAACGGCACGCAGCATCTAAGGCTTTCGCAAATGCTTTAAAAGTTGCTTCAACGATATGATGATTATTCTCTCCATACATTTTCTTGATATGTAGATTCATTCCAGAAGAGTAAGAAATCGCATAAAAGAATTCCTTAATTAGTTCTGTATCCATATATCCAATTTTATCAACTGTAAATTCTTCATCGAATACGAGATAAGGACGACCGGAAAGGTCAATGGCACAAAGCACCAATGTTTCATCCATAGGTAACAGAAATGATCCATAACGGGATATTCCTTCTTTATCATCTAAGGCACTTTTAATTGCCTGTCCTAGAACAATACCGGTATCTTCCACCGTATGATGAGAATCTACATACAAATCCCCTTTAACCGAAAGTTTCATGTCAAAAAAACCATGTCGACAAAAACTGTCCAACATATGGTCAAAAAATCCGATTCCTGTTTCAATCTGAGACTGACCAGTTCCATCAAGATTAAACTCCAAATGTATCTCTGTTTCCTTCGTCTTTCGGCTAATTACCGCGGTCCTATTGTTCATCGATACCCTCCTATCGAACGTTAATAATGGCTTATGAATATATCTGTTATACAAAAATTCGACATATTTATTATATTTCAAATTATATTATATACATTATGTGAAATAAATGTCAAAACTTTTATTCAAATCGAACTGCAATGGAATTTGCATGGGCAGTCAATCCTTCTGCATTGGCAAAGCGAACAATATCCGGATAAATTGGTTCCAATGCTTCCCTTGAATAGGCTATGATACTAGACTTCTTCACAAAATCATCCACACCTAAGGGGGAGAAGAATTTAGCAGTACCATTGGTTGGGAGAACATGATTTGGCCCAGCCATGTAGTCCCCTAGAGGTTCGCTACTATATTCCCCTATAAAAATAGAACCAGCATTCTTAATCTTTGTCATTACCATGAAAGGATCCTTGGTCATGATTTCTAAATGCTCAGAAGCAATTTCATTGGCTGCTTCTATTGCCTCATCCATAGTCTCAGCAATCATAATATATCCGTAGTTATCTAGAGACTTTTGAAGGATTTCCTTTCGAGAAAGCTGGTTTACATATATATCCACCTGGTCAGATACTTTATCTGCCACTTCTTTGCTTGTCGTAATTAAAATAGAAGAAGCCAATTCATCATGTTCTGCTTGTGATAATAAGTCTGCAGCTATAAACTTAGGATTTGCTGTTTCATCAGCCAGTATTAAAATCTCACTGGGACCAGCTATAGAATCAATACTTACATGACCATATACGGCTTTCTTGGCTAAAGCTACATAAATATTACCAGGTCCTACAATCTTATCCACTTTAGGAACACTTTCCGTTCCAAAAGCTAGTGCCGCAATCGCTTGTGCACCACCTATTTTATATATTTCAGCGACTCCAGCCTCATTTGCGGCCACAAGAGTCCCAGGATATACTTTTCCGTCCATACCTGGAGGAGTTACCATAGCAATTCTTTCAACACCTGCAACCTTAGCAGGAAGGACATTCATTAGTACGGAGGAAGGATATGCTGCTTTTCCCCCAGGAACATAGACTCCTACCGCCGCTATAGGGGTGATTTTCTGGCCTAGTATGGTACCTTTCTCTGTTGTATCAAACCAACCATATCTTTTTTGCTTTGCATGGTAAGATTCAATATTATCTTTTGCTTTTCGAATGACGGAAAGAAAGGATTCGTCGATAAGATGGTAAGCCTCCTCAATTTCTTCCTTAGTGACCAAAATATTACTCTTATTAATCATTGCCTTATCAAATTGCTGTGTGTACGCAAAGAGAGCTTTGTCACCTTTATTCCTAACATCCTTTAATATCTCTTCTACAACTGTAGCATACTGATCATACTGATTCGGGCTTCTTTTTAAAAGATTTTCCAGTATGTTTCTTTTGTTTTCTGAATTTAAGGCCAAACTACGCATCTATCTTCCTCCTCTTCCTTAACTACTTTTGTTTATATAAAATCGCTTTCAGATCCGTTATCATCTTATTAATCCGTTCATGCTCCATTTTCATACTAACTTCATTGACAACCATACGGGCAGAAAGATCGATAATTTCTTCTAGAACCACCAAACCATTTTCCCGTAATGTAGATCCGGTCTCAACTATATCAACAATTACTTCGGATAGTCCGACAATTGGAGCTAGTTCAATTGAACCATTTAACTTGATAATCTCTACTGTTTGATGCTTTTTATTATAAAAATAATCTTTTGCAATATTTGGATATTTTGTCGCAACTCGGATTAATTCGCCATGCTGTAATAATTCTTTTGCTGATGCAGGACCGGCAACACACATCCTGCATTTGCCCAATCCCAGATCTAGGACTTCATACATCTTTCTTCCTTCCTCAAGTATGGTGTCCTTTCCGACAACTCCAATATCCGCAGCCCCGTATTCTACATAAGTAGGAATATCGCTGGCCTTGGCAAGAAAGAATTTCAGCTTTCGCTCTTCATTGGTAAAGATCAATCTACGAGAAGATTTATCCTTGATTTCTTCGCATGTAACCCCAACCTTCTCTAGTATTTCTAAAGTACTATGGGCTAATCTGCCTTTCGCTAATGCAATTGTAATATATCGCATTCCTTCAATCCTTTCGCACTTTATTGTTTAACGAACGAACATTTTATTTTAATACCATATAATAATCAGTTCTTAACTAATTAACTCTTTAATTGATGCTGTCTGTACAGTTTCACTAGAAGCATCAACCACTTGAATTTCAGAATCACTGTTGATATATAAAAGTCCTCCAATATCCATACGTTTCATATAAGCTAAGTAATTTTCCAATACAAATTCATCATTCGACATCTGTAGTACGATATTCATACCATCCTTACGAAAATGTTCTGCTAGAGCAATCGCCTGTCTCCGATAGCTTTGTTGATACAAAATTAATGTATTCTTTGATTCCGGTTTTGGAAGCAACTTTTGTCTTGCAAGAGCTAGCATCAATTGATCAACGACAATGACTAGACCAATAGCAGCAGCATCTTTACCAAACTGGCCAACCAGATTATCATAGCGTCCTCCAGATGCAATTGCATCCCCCGTCTGATAGGTATAGGCTTTAAAAATAATTCCGGTATAATAATTGTATTGGCTGAGCATACCTAGATCAAAAGAAATATACTTCTCATAGCCATATTCTTTTAATATGACATAAATTTGCTCTAGTCGCTCTATTGCCTTTAAAGCTCTTGGATTATTCGTTGACGCTTTTGCCTGTTTTAGAATATCTAATGATCCAAACAACTCTGGTAGTTTTAGAAGCAGTTCCTTTAATTCCTGACTAATATCTTTGGTACGTAGAATTTCCTCTACACCAAACATATTCTTATTCTGAATCATTGTACGGAGATTTAGAATATCCTCTTCATCATGCAAATTTGCTTCATCAACCAAAGCTCGGAAGAAATCAGCATATCCAATTTCTAGTTGGAATTCTCTTAATCCAGATTTAAGAAGACAAGAAATGGTTAAAGAAAGCATCTCTGCATCCGCTTCAATACTGTCATCATTCATTAGTTCCGCTCCAAGTTGCGTAACTTCCTTTAATTTGCCTTGATAACTTGTGTTATTAATAAAAGTGTTGCCAATATAGCAAAGTCTTATCGGGTAGGATTCTTCCTTATAATATTTAGCAACACAACGGGCAATAGAAGGTGTAATATCTGGCCTTAAAACTAGGGTATTTCCATCTCGATCAAAGAATTTATACATATCCTTTGATGCAACCGTACCTCGTTCCTGACTAAAAATATCAAAAAACTCAAAGGTTGGGGTTTGGATATCTCTAAATCCGTATGTCTTCAAAACCTTGTGTAGAACCTTCTCGAGGGACAGTTTAGCTGCACATTCCATATTGTAAATGTCTCTAACGCCCTCTGGTATGTGAAGTAATTTATCATTCATGATAGCACTCCGCCTTTCTATTATGTATGCTTTATTATGGTACAGTGCTAATTCGTTACAATGCTAATATTTTTAAATTATAATTTATTAGCTACCCTATGTCAAGTGCTTTTAAGCTTTTATGAAACTCTACTATTTATTTCAATCTTCTTTCTCTATGTACTTTTTATCTATGTTCTATTTATTTATATTCTATTTATCAATATTCTATTTAACAATATTCTATTTATCAAAGCTATATATGTTCTTCGTACAAAGATTAATGCAAATTATTCTTCTCGACCTTCTAAATCTTGCTTGATTTTTTCCAAATAATGAACGCAAATGCTATTCTGTACTGGAATCTGATAGGATAAATCTAATTCGCTAAAACGGAAGCTTTTTCGTCCCCCTTGTATGGAACGCTCCCAGAATTCCATTAACTTTTCAAAGGTGAGGTAATAGTATACATCCTGTTTCTTAAAATATATCAGTATAAATGCAATTCCGCGCTGTTCTTCAAACTCTTTCATAAACTCAACCTGGTGTTCATGAATATTATTCATGCTAAAGGTATCGATGGCACATTCCTTAGCATCAAAACAAACCGGTATTCCTTGCACCACGCCTATGTAATCGACTGTACTTTTCTTTTCAAAATATGCTAAGGTAATATGCCTGGATTCCTTATCAATTTCAATTGGTGTAATCGGGGTCGGCACTTTTTGTATAAGGGCTAGTTTCTTTTCGCGATATATGCTGTTCGTATAATTAATCATCTCTTCCAGCATAGATCCCCTTAATCCTCTGGATTTCCATGATGCCATAATTTACCCTCCTTCTATTGCTGTAGAATAATCTATCTCTAACTTTTAGTGGAACCAAACTCACTTATAAGTAATACCAATTGGAGTGTTATCATTCCAATTGGTATCATAGTAAAATTTCTCTCATAGGATACAAATCATCCTTAATCTTATTAAATATATCTGGCAATTGTGCTTTAAATTCCCTACCGGAAAGATAGGATAATTTTCCTATGATTGTAGGATAAACAATACGATAGGAATGCAACAATTGATGCGAGAGACCATAATTAATTTTGAAGTAATGATTCGTCTTCTGCTCTCCATATTTAAAATCCCCAAGAATAGGATGACCAATACTTGCAAGGTGAGCACGGATTTGATGAGAGCGACCTGTAATTAACTTCACCTGCAATAATGTATAGTATTCTTTAACACCCTGTATTTCTTTTGGTTCGGAAATATAAAATGGCTCGTATTCGGTACATATAAAAGCGGAATTATCCCTTTTCTCCGATAATATGGTTACCACATTCTTCTTAGTATCCTTGTGTAGATAGCCCTCAATACGGTGTTTACTTTCAACCTTTCCCTTGACTATACAGAGGTAATACTTATCTACAGAACCTTCCTTTAGTAATCTTGCCATTTCCTGAAGACCTAGTAAAGACTTCCCAGCAATAATAAGCCCGCTCGTATTCCTATCAAGTCGATTACAGAGCCCCGGCCTAAAGCTGATGAGCTGCTGCTTTGTCAGCTGATTTGTAGATAATAGATAGGAAGTAACATGTTCTACGAGGGATACATCCTCTTTCTTCCCTTTCTGCGAAAGTACTCCAAACGGTTTATTAATTATCAGGAGATGGGAATCCTCGTATACAATATCTAAATCATATTCTACAATTGTAGAGTCAATAGAATCTTGGAACTGTGCAATAGTGCTATCAGATAAGAAAAGCTTGATCTCATCGTTAACATTGAGTCTTTCCGAACCATCTGCCTTCTTTCCATTTAAGACAATGTTTTTTTTACGTAACATCTTATAAATGAAGCTTTTTGGAGCTTTATTCAAAATTTTAAGTAGTAGCTTATCCAATCGCTGGCCTGCTTCATTATCTTGTACTATAAATTGTTTCATTATTAATTCTCCTAGAAAATTGGAATCACAGTATTTCTTGATTAGGGTGTCAAAACATTTCTATAAACTTAGCTTCATAAATTTGCAATGCATATACTCAAAGTGAGATTAATATTGCACTTAAATATAGCGCTTAATTCAATACTTCTGTCATAGTAGTAACATAATAATCAGCAAGTTTCTTCTTCTCTTCATCATCCTGCTCAGAGTGCTTATCATATACAGCACAAACCTTCATATTAGCATTCTTACCTGCCATAACCCCATGGATAACATCTTCAAAAACCAAACATCTGGAAGGATCTACCTGCAGATCTTTTGCTACTAAAAGATAGATATCAGGAGATGGCTTTCCTTTTTTAACCTCACAGGAGGTTCGTATAGAATCAAAATATTCTTTAACACCCAGTTTTTCTATAACAAGATCAACTAATTCTCTGGAATTACTGGTTGCAATTCCGACTTTTTTATTGTTCTTCTTAAGATATTGTAATAATTCCAAGACCCCCTCCTTTAAGGGAACCTCTGTTTCATACTTTTCCCAAGCCATTTGATTCCAATCGTCTTTAATCTGATCCAAACTATCAGAAAGTTGGAAGCGTTTCTTAAAATAAGTCGCTGTCTCAGTAAAACTCATTCCTTCCACATCTTTCTGCAAATCTTCCGGTAATTCTATTCCATACCTTGCTAGATACTCTATATCGATGCTCTTCCACATCCACATAGAATCAATCAAAGTACCGTCCATATCAAAAATGACTGCATCTATATTCTTTAGCATAACTGTCTCCCTATTTCCTGTATTCTAATGTAAATTAAAGTTTCATTTGTAAATACGTTAACAACGAAATAAATAAACTCCTTATAAACCTTCTAATTATCATCGATTTTTCAACTGTAAAACTTCATTCTCTGTCAGTTCCCGATACTCTCCTGGTTGAAGCTGTTCATCTAACTTTAAGGGCCCCATGGATAATCGTTTTAGATAGATTACTTCCTTGCCTACCGCAAGAAACATACGTTTAACTTGATGGAATTTGCCCTCTTGTATCGTTAATTTTATTTCAGATATGGAATCGGATTTTAAAATTGTTAACTGAGCCGGTAAAGTTCGATAATTATCTTCTATCAAAACACCTTCTTGGAAAGCTCTCTGATCCTCCTCTGTCACCACACCTTTAACTTTAGCATAATAGACTTTATCTACATGCTTCTTCGGTGAAAGAAGTTGATGTGCCAATTCCCCATCATTGGTAATTAAAAGAAGACCTTCTGTATCCTTGTCTAATCTTCCAACCGGAAACAAATCTTTTCGCTTTTTATCCGTAATTAAATCTAAGACAGTCTGGCTAAAATTATCTCTGGTTGCCGAGATAACACCAGCTGGTTTATGGAGCATATAGTAGACTAGCTTTTGATAGGATACTTTCCTTTCATCAAAATAAATATCATCATCTAAAGTCACTTTAGTCTCCGGCTTTTTAACCACGATATTATTTACTTTTACTCTTCCTTTACGTATCCATGATTTAATCTCACTTCGGGTGCCAATTCCCATATCCGCAAGGAATTTATCCAAACGTAGTTGCACTGCCATATTCGTATTTACACTCCTTATTTCCTGTGCTTACACCCATCGCCAGCCAGGAAGATACTTATTCTTAAAGTTATTCCTTGTGATTTTGCTCCACCCCAGAGGGAAATCATCGATACAAATTAGATACCATCCGTCCTCATATTCCCTATCCAACTCAATGGATTCGCATTTTAAATACCGTATAACTCTAGGATCCTCTCTATGCAAATGGATTGTTTTTTTATAAGATGATTTGTTTAAAGCACTTGCTAACGCCTGAGCTGGTTCAAATCGCTTTTTTTTCATTTCCCCAAGAAGAAGGCCTTGTCTTAAAATTCGTAAACCTTTTATATCTGGTAAGCCTTTTGGAACCAAGTAAACCCAGGTATCGCGAACAGTTACTTCATACTTCTCTGCAAAATTAATATCCAGGTTCTCAATAAATTCGATAGCCTCCTCAGAAAGGGCTTTTTTACCTTTTACCTGAGTATTCTTTCTACTAGAATTCTTACCAAGATTAACCGGCTTTTGTGAACTATTGCTCTTGATTTCGTCGGGATGTGAGAATGATTCATTTTCAGTATTTGGTCTCGATTCGCCTTTACGAAGCAGTGCAATAAAATGTCCTTCTCCGTCTAACTTATGAGGCCATAGTCGAACACAATTCTTCAACTCATCATTACCATTAACCCAATCTGGTTTACCAAAATCAAAACCATCAAAGCATAATCCTAATTCCCTCTGTTCCTGCTCATTTGGAATCGCATCTATTACATGAAATTCCGGGAATTGATCTAATAGATATGCAATCGTTCCCTCATCTTCTTCAGGTGAAAATGTACAGGTAGAATAAAGCATCATACCACCAGGCTTTAGCATTTTAGCAGCAAAGCTGATGATTTCTTTCTGAAGTTTATTATAATAATCGACTCCATACTGCTCCCAATTTTTAATAATGGAAGGGCTCTTACGAAACATTCCTTCTCCAGAGCAAGGGGCATCGATTAGAATCTTATCAAAATATTCCGGAAAAACCTCAGCCAACCTATTTGGTGCCTCCGATAGAACTAGGGCATTAGGAATTCCCTGAAGCTCAATGTTTTTTAATAGAGCTTTAGCTCTAGAGTTACTAATATCGTTCGATACTAGGATGCCCTCTCCTTCAAGCTTGGCACCTAGTTCTGTACTTTTTCCTCCAGGAGCAGCGCAAATATCCAATACACGGTCCCCTTTTTTAATCGGAAGAAGGCTAGCAGGAGTCATAGCACTGGGTTCCTGAATATAATATAATCCAGCATGATAATATGGATGCTTAGCAGGCTGTTGGCTCCCATCATAATAGTATCCATTCGAAATCCATGGAATTCTTTCTATAGAAAAGGGACAGATCTCTTTGAACTCTTCAGGAGTAATCTTTAAGGTATTCACCCGTAATCCACTATAATGTGGTTTAGTGTAACATTCCTCAAAAGCTTCATATTCCTCCTCCAAAAGTGTTCTCATTCTGTCCTCAAATAATTTTGGTAAATTCATTTCATCACTCCAATTAAATTAACACGTTCCCGTTTATTCTATTCTAGTGCAGACTTTGGGCGCGATAACGCTGTGCCACTTTGTCCAAATTTTTACTAAAACTTTCTAACTGATCCTGATCTCCATTCTGGTATATATTGAGGAAGTCATCTTGGATCCTAATCACTTCCTGCTTATTAGCCACCTTATATAGATTCTGTATATTGGTCAAGATATCTGCAACAACATTTGCTTTAATAGTAAATGAATTCTGTGCATCCATTATCTCGTCCCGTACTACAGACATCTCACGATCTAGTACAATCACCGCTTCCGCAGCAGAAGAAAGTCGCTCCCTAATATGTTCCGGCATATTTTGCTTATACTTATATTGTAAAGAATGCTCAATGGTGGCCCAAAAATTCATAGCAAGGGTACGAATCTGTATCTCAACTTGAATTTGCTTTTTTCCCTTTAGGGTTTCCACATCATAGTAAACAATCATATGGTAGGAACGATAACCACTTTTTTTTGCATTTTCAATATAATCCTTTTCACTTTTCACTCGCATATCGGAACGGTTTTTGATGATATCAACAACTTTATAAATATCCTCAACAAATTGGCAAATAATTCGGATACCTGCAATGTCTTCTATCTTTTCTTCAAACTTATTCAGGTCTATGTTCTTCTTCAATGCCTTCTCTAATATACTTGATATTGTTTTCACCCTGCCAGTTACCTGTTCAATCGGAGAATATGCTCCGACATGACGATATTCATTAATAATATAGTTAAACTTTATAATGAGTTCATCAACCGCCAAGGCGTATGGATCAAGTATTTCTCTCCAAAGTTGTATTTCCATAATTATTTACCTCCCTGTTTGTACTGTCCTAACTATTCTTCTTCCAGTGACAGCATCATCATGGATAGTATCGCCAGTCCTGCTGTTTCTGTTCTTAAGATTCGTTTTCCCAAAGTGATTGGATGGATATTGTTCTCTCTAGCGAAATCAATTTCCGTATGGTCAAATCCTCCCTCTGGACCGATAAAAATACCAATGGTTGAATATTGATTGATTTGATTCATAATCTTACGGGTATATCCAATCCCTTCGGCATTCTCATAAGGTACTACTCCCAGATCCATGCTGGAACTCTTGAGAATGGCCTCCTTATAGGAAATGACCGGACGGACAATAGGGATAATCCCCCTGCCAGATTGCTTCGCAGCGCTTTCAGCAATCATTTGCCATCTTTCCAACTTCTTTAATTCTTTCTTCTTGTCCTCTAGTTTAACAATTACTCGTTTGGTCATGACAGGTACAATCTCATAAACACCCAGCTCAACCGACTTTTGTATAATTAATTCCATCTTATCTTTCTTAGGTATTCCCTGATATAAGGTGATTTTTGTTTTTAACTCAGTGCCAGTTTCTTGTTCAGATAAAATCTTTGTAGTAATCTCCCTCTCTGACACCGTATCTATTATACAATAACAATCTTTTCCTTGTCCATTGCAAATTATTATTTCATCTCCAGGCTTCATGCGGAGCACATTCTTAATATGGTTTACATCTTTTCCTATTATGTTAATTCTATCGCCATGAATCTGATCCATGGATACATAAAAACGATGCATAATTTTCTCCTTCATTATATATATTTAATTTCATTATAAGTCATTGATTATAATTTTATATTTCAACTTACTTAGTTTATTTTATCATATATCATATTATTATTTTTAACACTTCTTCTATTATATAACATCATGAACATATGTTCAATATCTAGAGAAGCATTTCATTGGATTCTAACTTGAAACCGGAATGGAAATAATATTATTTTGCTCAATTTATGAATCAAAATCTCCCGAAACATCCTGCAATGTTACCGGGAGTATTGAGCTATACCGGAACTACCGGCATAGATTATTTCTTTTTAGCGACAAAGGAAACCCAATCACCCATGTGATTCGTTTCTTCAATGATAAAATCATTCTTTAATAATGCTTCTTTTACAGCATCTTCCTTAGTATTGATAATTCCGGAACTTATAAAGATACCACCTGGCTTTAAATTTTCACCAATGACGTCTGATAATGGTATAATAACATCGGCTAATATATTTGCGACAACGATATCATATTTCTCTTTACCAATTCGTTCACGAATACCACCATCCTCAATGATATTACCGGTAATAAAACTTAAATCACCTTCCTTAATCATAAGATGGTTTATCTTAGAATTTTCAATTGCAACCTCCGTAGCATGGGGATCAATATCAATACCAAGCACTTCTTTCGCACCTAACTTTTTTGCAATTATGGCGAGTATTCCGCTACCCGTTCCTGCATCCAACAAAACAGCATCCTGTTTCATAACCTTCTTAAGGCCAAGGATACAAAGTTTTGTTGTTTCATGAGAACCAGTTCCAAAAGCAGTACCCGGATCAATCTCAATAACAAGATCGTTCTCTTTCTGATCTTCTAATGTCTCCCAAGTAGGCTTAATCACAATTGTATCATCGACACGGAATGGTTTAAAATATTGCTTCCAATTATTAACCCAATCTAAATCCTGTGTCTCGGAAACGGTAATTTCACAACTTCCAAGAGACACAAACTGGGATAATTCATTTAATCCTTCTCTAACCTTAACAAGAACCTTATCGGAATCCTCTTCGGTATCAATATAAAAAGATACTTCCGCCGTTCCGTCATCCTCTTCTTGGATAGGAAGAATATCTACGAACATTTGCTTCTTATCATCCTCAGATAATGGCACCTTATCATGAATTTCAATTCCCTCGATACCGATATCATGTAGCATACTGCTTACTAGATCCACTGCTTCTGTTGTCGTTTCCAAACTAAATTTTGTCCACTTCATCGTAATCTCCTAATTAGTTTTCAAGGCAAAAGCCTCATAACAAATATTCTTCGCTAATTTGCACTAGTAAAATTATATCCAAGTAATAGGAAACATATTTTAGTAAGCAACTATATGCAGTCGTTGGTACTTAGATCATGTATTATATGATCTTATGTACCACTACGAACTGCATCCAAGCTGAAGCGTGTTGCGCACGAAATATGTTTTATATTACTTATCAATACATAGATTGTGCAAATTAGCGAAGTCATTTACTACTTTGCCTTACTACCACTTCAATTTATTTAAGATGCCTTTCATCGTTTCCTTCATTTCCAGAATTTCTTCCTGCCTTTATCTTTATCTGAAGCATTATCATTACTACTCTTTTTACCAGTCATGGCCTCATCGAATTTGCGAAGAAGTTCTTTCTGTTCGGAATTTAAACTGGTAGGAACTTGAACTACCAAAGTAACATAATGATTTCCTCGGATATTCTTATTACGTAAGGATGGAACACCTTTATCTCTTAATCGCACCTTGGTATCCGTCTGTGTACCAGGTTTAACGTTATAGATAACATCCCCGTCCACAGTACTTATTCTTATATCTCCACCTAATACTGCTGTCGCATAAGAAATTGGTGCCGTAGAGAATATATCATAATCTTGCCTTTGGAAGATTGGATGCCTGCTCACTTCAACAGCTACTAAGAGATCACCTCTTGGTCCACCATTGATACCAGGCTCACCCTTACCACGAATACGAACACTTTGACCATTATCAATACCTGCCGGTATAACCACCTTAATTTTCTTACGGCTGGTAATATAACCTTCTCCTCGGCAATCTGTACACCTCTCCTTGATTTTCTTGCCAGTACCTCTACAATCTGGGCAGGTTTGGACATTTCTAACCATACCAAATAAGGACTGCTGGGTATATACCACCTGACCTTTACCACCGCATTTGTTACAGGTTTCTATACTGGTACCATTCTTTGAACCATTACCGTGGCAAGAGCTACATTCGTCTTTTAGGTTGAGATCCAACTCTTTCTCAGTTCCAAAAACCGCCTCTTCGAAGCTAATTCTGACAGCTGTCCTGAGATTTGCTCCTTGCATCGGTCCATTATTAGCACGTCTTGAACGACCACCACCAAAAATATCTCCAAAGATATCACCAAAGATATCTCCCATATCCATTCCACTAAAATCAAAACCACCTGCGCCTGGACCGCCCGCTTCAAAAGCAGAATGCCCAAATTGGTCATATTGTCTACGCTTATCTGCATCGCTAAGGATCGCATAGGCTTCGGAGGCTTCCTTAAACTTGGCTTCCGCATCCTTATTCCCAGGATTGGTATCTGGATGGTACTTCTTGGCAAGTTTTCTATATGCTTTCTTTAATTCATCATCCGTTGCACCCCTGCTAACGCCTAAGACCTCATAATAATCTCTTTTATCTGCCATCTTCTCCTTCACCTTTCATAACACTTTTCATTTATCATTGGAAAACAGGCAGCAGGCGGGCTGCCTATTTTAATTTTCGTTATCATAATTAATCATATTCCAAATAATTTACATACCCAATTCCTGTAAATATCCAATTATAATCGAACCAAAACAATTTAAATTTTAATACAATATTTTGTCATTCAATATTTCTTTTATCGTAAATAGAGAATTATATTTTTCACTATGAAAAACAATTATCATAATCATAATACAATTACAATCAATGCCATTTATAATACTAAATAAGTCTATATTCGTCAAGTTTTGCTTTAAATAGGAATGCAAGAACTGGAGTGTCTTATATAAGACACTCCATTGACAACTATCTTATTATCAATTAATTCTTACATTCACAATAACTACAAATTATACTTCTTTGTAATCACCGTCAACTACATCACCATCATAGGTATCGTTTGCTCCAGCATTATCAGCGCCAGACATATCAGGACCTGCACCCGCAGCACCACTTTGCTCGTATAATTTCGCAAATAATGCTTGCGCATCGGTCATTAATTTTTCTTTTGCATTCTTGATATCTTCAACCTCACCTTCGGACATAACCTCAGGATTGGACTTTTCAATAAGCTCTTTTAATCTCTTTAAGTCTTCCTCAACCGTTTCCTTAGCAGATGCATCAATCTTATCGCCAACTTCGCTTAATGCTTTCTCTGTCTGGAATACAAGGCTATCAGCTTCATTTCTGGTATCAATAGCTTCCTTACGTTTCTTATCCTGTGCTTCATATTCTGCAGCTTCTCTTACTGCCTTGTCGATATCTTCATCAGATAGGTTAGAGCTTGCTGTAATCGTAATATTCTGCTCTTTACCAGTACCTAAATCCTTAGCGGATACATTAACAATACCATTGGCATCGATATCAAAAGTAACTTCAATCTGAGGAACACCTCTTCTTGCTGGTGGAATTCCATCTAGACGGAATTGTCCTAGACTCTTGTTATCCTTGGCAAATTGTCTTTCACCCTGCAGAACATTGATATCTACTGCTGTCTGATTATCTGCAGCCGTGGAGAAGATCTGGCTCTTTCTTGTAGGAATAGTTGTATTTCTTTCAATTAACTTGGTAGCAACACCACCAAGGGTCTCGATTGAAAGAGATAGTGGTGTAACGTCAAGAAGAAGAATATCACCTGCACCTGCATCACCAGCAAGTTTACCACCTTGAATGGATGCACCAAGAGCTACACATTCATCTGGGTTAAGTGTTTTACTTGGTTCTTGACCAGTAATCATCTTCACTTTTTCCTGTACTGCAGGAACACGCGTAGAACCACCAACAAGTAATACCTTACTTAATTCGGACGCATTTAGACCAGCATCTCTTAATGCATTCTGTACTGGAATTGCTGTTCTTTCTACAAGATCTGCTGTTAATTCCTCGAATTTAGCACGAGTAAGATTCATATCAAAATGCTTAGGTCCATCTGCAGTTGCAGTAATGAAAGGAAGATTAATATTTGTTGTTGTTGCAGAGGATAATTCTTTCTTAGCTTTCTCTGCTGCTTCTCTTAATCTCTGCATAGCCATCTTATCGGTAGATAAGTCTACACCATCTGATTTCTTAAATTCATCAAGCATGTAGCGTACGATCTTCTCATCAAAGTCGTCACCACCAAGACGGTTATCACCTGAGGTAGCTAAAACTTCAATGACACCATCACCAATCTCTATAATGGATACGTCGAAAGTACCACCACCAAGGTCATAAACCATAATTTTCTGCTCATTTTCATTATCAAGACCATAAGCTAAAGCTGCAGCTGTAGGCTCGTTAATAATTCTCTTTACTTCAAGACCTGCAATCTTACCAGCGTCTTTGGTTGCCTGTCTCTGTGCGTCATTGAAGTAGGCAGGTACAGTAATAACCGCTTCAGTTACATTCTCACCAAGATAATTCTCTGCATCGGCTTTAAGCTTTTGAAGTACCATTGCAGAAATTTCCTGAGGAGAAAATCTCTTATCATCAATTTTCACTCTAAAATCGGTACCCATATGTCTCTTAATGGATGAAATAGTCTTATCAGCATTGGTTACTGCCTGACGTTTTGCAGGTTCACCTACAAGGCGTTCTCCTGATTTTGTAAAAGCTACTACAGAAGGGGTTGTTCTAGTTCCTTCCGTATTCGTTATAACTACCGGTTTTCCACCTTCCATAACGGCAACACATGAATTTGTGGTACCTAAGTCAATTCCTATTATTTTTCCCATTTTGTTTTTCCTCCTAAAATTCTGAAAACATTATAAATAACTATGTTCTAATGTTGAACAAATTAGCTTCTGTCAATTTAATTAACAACCTTTACCATGCTATATCGAACAACAATGTCTTTATATAAGTAACCTTTTTGGAACTCATCGGAAATGATGTTTGCCCCCAAGGTTTCATCTTCCCCATGCATTACTGCATTATGAAGATTGGGATCAAATTCTTTACCAACTGCATCGATTGGTTTTACGCCAATCTCTTCTAAAGCGGTAATCAGCTGCTTATAAATCATTTCAATACCTTTGGCAAATGCGCCTTCCTTTTCTTCTTCGGTTATGGCACCTAACCCTCGTTCGAAATTATCTATAATTGGAAGTAATTTCTCAATTACATTCTTCGCACCCATATCAAACATCTGGCTTTTTTCTTTTTCAGAACGCTTTCTAAAGTTATCAAATTCTGCCATTGTTCTTACAAGGCGATCGGACAATTCTTCGATTTTAAGATCCTTTGCAGCCGCTTCTTTGGATTTACTACTTTTGAAAAACTTACCGGCTTTTTTCTGTTTGCCATCATCTCCAACGATTTCTTCATCAGCCTTATTCGTATTTTCTTCAGTCTGATCATCTAAATGTATCTCATCGGATTCCATTTGGTTTTTCTCATCACCCTGATCAACCTTATCTTTTGTCTCTTTATCGTTTGGATTTTCTTCTGATGCTTCCATTTCTTCCTGCATCTTCTTCTCCTTTTCCATAGCAGCTTTCATTATTTCTATAGTCTTATCCTTATCATCCAATTCTTAAGTAACCACCTTTCACTTTCCTATGTTTTATTTTTGAATATATCATCCAACTGCACCATTAAAGACTGCAGTGTGCTAACAACCTTTTCGTAATCCATACGTTTTGGTCCAATGATACCTACCTTGCCATAAACGCCTTCCTCGATTTCATAGGTGGCTGTTACAACAGAGCAATCTTTCATACTTTCTACTGGTGTTTCATTACCAATGTACACCTGTATTCCTCGGTTTTCTTCATCATCTATTTTATCTTGGATAATTTCGGTGAGCATTTTCTTTTCTTCCAAGGTATATAAAAGCTCTGATGCCTTTTCCCTATCGCTGAGTTCCGGATATTTAAGAATATTAGTTGCTCCGGATGTATATATTTCAAAATCATCGCTCTCGGAAACTGCCTGCATGATTGCTTCTAAGATATCATTAACAATCATTTGGTAATCTCCTGCCTGCTCCTTCATCTTAGAAATTACAGGAAGATTTATCTCAGCCAAGTCTAGACCTTGTAAAAAGGTATTTAATATAATATTTAACTTTAATATCGTTTCCCTATTGAGAGATGTAGATACAGGAATAATTTTATTTTTTATAATATTGCCTTCGAATACAAGAACCGCTAACACTTGATTTTCATCAAGTTCTGTTAACTGAATAAATTTAACCTTTTTCTTATATTGAGGTGTTGTTACCATTGTTGTGTAATTAGTATTAACAGCCAACAATCTAGCAACGTGTTGTAAAAGATTTTCTAATTTATCCGCCTTTTCAATTAGAACATCCTTCATATCGTTCACTTCTTGCACTTTATCCTGCAGCAACATATCTACATAGAGGCGGTAACCTTTGTCGGTCGGAATACGACCTGCGGAAGTATGTGGTTGAAAAATATAACCAAGATCCTCTAAGTCAGACATCTCATTTCGAATCGTTGCAGAGCTAAGATTAAGATCGGAATATTTCGAAATGGTTCTGGATCCTACTGGTTCACCAGTATCCAAATAATTTTGAATTACTGCTTTTAATATTTTCAATTTTCTTTCATCAAGTTCCTGCATGATCCACCTCCGTTAACGAATCACTACAAGTGCAATAACTCCATGCTAGTTGGCCCCTACTCTTTGTTAGCACTCACCTTCAAAGAGTGCTAATATATTATATAAAATATCACTATCCATACCGTTTGTCAAGAATATTTTAAAATATTTATAATAAAATTTACCACATTATAAGACAACCATTTCTTAAACATTGTATAGGGTATTACAATAATACACACTTTTAATCTAATAAGAAATGAGATAGAACATAATTACTGACATCAAGCCCATAGTCTGTAAGTGCCAGTTGATCTCCATTAACTTTAATTAAATTATTAGAAATGAAATGTTTTAATTCATTTTGATAAACATCATATACGTCCCGGTGAAATCTCCTCTGAAATTCCTTAGTATCAATTCCTTGAATTAGTCTTAAACCAAGGTACATAAACTCCTCCATCTTATTTTCAATAGACAAATTTATAATCTCATGACGAAGTAGCGAAGGTAGCATATTGGAGCCTTCATTTTCTTTGCAAATTCCTACATAATCCTTTAATACTTGGGTATTACCTAATCTTGCACCTTGGTAAAGGCTAGATGCACCAAGACCCAGGCCTAAATACTCCGTTCCAACCCAATAGGATCTATTATGCCTACATTCATATCCCGGCTTGGCATAATTAGAGATTTCATAACGATGATATCCTCCATCATGAAGAAGTTCTTTAGACCTATGGTAAATTGCCCGATCGACCTCTTCATCTGGAAGCTCTTTGTGATAGATACTTCCCTCCCCATAACGATCAAAGAAAGGAGTGCCTTCCTCAATAATCAGGCTATAAGCAGAAATATGCTCCGGTTCAAGTGCAATTACTGTTTTTAAAGTATTCTCCCAAGATTCCAATGTCTGCCCCGGCAGTGCTGACATTAAATCAATATTAATATTATGAAAACCCAATTCCCTTGCCAGTTCATAGTTATCTATGAATTCTTCATAAGTATGAATTCTCCCAAGCATTTTCAGTTCTCTATTATTCACAGATTGTAAACCAAAACTCAAACGGTTAATGCCAGCTTTTTGGTAAGCTTGAAGTTTTTCTTTCGTTACATTGCCTGGGTTTATTTCAATAGTTGCCTCTAATCGGTCATAATCGATTGAAAATGTCTCCTGTATCGCTTCCATTATATCGACTATATAAGATGAGTTGATGGCTGATGGGGTTCCACCGCCAATAAAAATAGTGGGTACTCTATATTCCTTCATAGTGTTTTTATAGCTATGAATTTCTGTTAAAAGTGCTTTTATATAAGTCTCCTTTGCCTCCTCTGTAGCAGGTGCTGAGAGGAAGTCACAATAATCACATTTCTTAACACAAAAAGGTATATGAATATATAGACCCAAATCTTGCTTTGCATTTATATTATTTTGATCAATCCTAGCTGCATTTACATTCAACTCTGGATTTATAGGGTTCTTGGAATTGGCATTTTTGTTATTCATTACTTTCTCCTTTCATGAGAAAAAGCTGTTCCTCCTGTGTTATCCCTTTATATGAAACATAAAGGCTCTAGGTGGAACAGCTATAAACATTCGTCTAATCTTCGTCTAATTTTAGCACACTCATGAAAGCGCTCTGAGGAATTTCGACATTACCAACTTGTCTCATTCGCTTCTTACCTTCTTTTTGCTTTTCAAGAAGCTTTCTCTTACGGGAGATATCGCCACCGTAACATTTTGCAAGGACATCTTTACGCATTGCCTTAACTGTTTCTCTTGCTATGATTTTACTGCCAATCGCAGCCTGAATTGGGATTTCAAAGAGCTGTCTTGGTATTTCATCCTTTAATTTCTCACACATTTTCCTACCCCGTTCATAAGCACTATCCGCATGAACAATAAAGGTTAGGGCATCTATTTCTTCTCTATTGATTAAGATATCTAATTTAACAAGTTCTGCTTGTACATAACCTTTTAACTCATAATCAAATGAAGCGTATCCCTTTGATCTTGATTTTAATGCATCAAAGAAATCATAGATAATTTCATTTAAAGGAAGTTCATATTTGAGCAGGGCTCTTGTTTCCTCTAAATATTCCATACCAAGATAGACTCCTCTTCTTTCTTGGCAAAGGCCCATGATAGCTCCGACATAATCAGTTGTAACCATAATCTCTGCCGATACTATTGGCTCCTCCATATAGTCTACTTGAGAGGGATCTGGAAGATTGGTAGGGTTAGTAATTTCAAGTACTTCTCCATCCGTCTTATAAATTTTATAAATAACACTTGGCGCTGTTGTAATAATGTCCAGATTATACTCTCGCTCCAATCGTTCTTGCACAATTTCAAGATGCAACAATCCAAGGAAACCACAGCGGAATCCAAATCCCAATGCAACTGAAGTCTCCGGCTCAAATTGAAGCGCAGCATCATTTAATTGCAGTTTTTCCAAAGCATCTCTAAGATCCGAATACTTTGCTCCATCCACAGGGTACATACCGCAATATACCATAGGTTGCACTTTTTTGTATCCAGGCAACTGTTCGGCACAAGGACGATTGTTATCAGTTACGGTGTCACCAACCTGAGTATCCTTAACGTTTTTTAAGCTTGCAGTAATATATCCAACCATACCAGCAGAAAGTTCATCACAAGGTATAAACTGCCCTGCACCAAAGGTTCCAAGTTCTACAACTTCTGCTGTAGCCCCCGTTGCCATCATCCGAATCTGAGTTCCTTTTCTTACCCTGCCCTCTTTAATTCGGCAAAAGATAATAACCCCTTTATAAGCATCATATATTGAATCAAAGATGAGCGCTTGCAAAGGAGCTTCTGGATCCCCTTCTGGTGCTGGTATTTTCTCTACGATTTGCTCCAATACTTCTTCAATATTAAGTCCCTGTTTTGCAGAAATTAATGGAGCATCTTCTGCATCCAGTCCTATGACATCCTCGATCTCCGCTTTTACTCTCTCCGGATCTGCACTTGGGAGATCAATCTTATTGATTACCGGCATAATCTCTAAGTTATGATCCAAGGCCAGATAAACATTGGCTAAGGTCTGCGCTTCAATACCCTGAGCAGCATCCACAACAAGAATTGCACCTTCACAGGCAGCTAAACTTCGAGATACCTCATAATTAAAGTCAACATGTCCCGGTGTATCAATTAAATTAAATACATATTCTTCTCCATTTTTCGCTTTATAAATGGTTCGGATCGTTTGGGCTTTAATAGTAATGCCCCTTTCTCTTTCCAAATCCATATTATCCAATACTTGCTCCTGCATCTCACGGCTTGTCAATAATCCAGTCTTCTCAATAATACGATCAGCCAAGGTTGATTTACCATGATCCACATGAGCAATAATACAGAAATTTCTAACTTTACTTTGATCTATTGCCATTATATTCCTCCTGTGTGTTAAAGATTTTATACATAAAATAAATCCGTAAGAAAGGAAGAACATATCATTTCCTTCCTTTGGAATTGCATCCAAATATACACTTACTCGATAATCGATTATAACATACCCATTTCGCAGTGACAAGAATGTAAAATCATATTCCCCCACAGAAATATTATACAACATACGCAATTTGCTATCCTAATAAATTAAAAATCCAACAATCAACCATTAATTTATATAAAAGCGAGTTGTTCCTTTATTAGGTTGCTCTAAGCGTTTTATGAACCTAATTAGTACCGTGGGATACCTTACTCTAGCACTTCCTGAGAAGAATATTATCTTCATCCTAACAAAACATAATTACTACCATAGAATGTCATCCCGGATAAACATAGATTTAAATCTCAAAATCAACAAGGGCGGATTGGAAAGGTCTTCTCTAAGTAGTGCATTGGAAGCGTATCC
>JAAYSQ010000262.1 GCA_012523925.1 Clostridiales bacterium | reverse complement strand
CAAAATAATTATAAGGAATTTCCTTTGTAGTGTGTGGTATATTTACTTTTTCCCAAGCCCCATCGTTATAATCGGGTTCTAAAAATTGTGCTTCAAATTCTTCAGCGTATTTCCAATGATGATTTAAAGATATTATTTTTCGCATTTTCTCACCTTACTTTCATTTAATATAGTGTCCTCTGGTAGTGAGTTCATTGTTACATTCAACTTCAAACTGAAAATAAATTTTATCCTATTCCTTAATTCCTCCCGCAGTTAGACCACTTTGAATATAGTTTTGGAGCATCATAAATATAATCATAATTGGTAGAGAAGACAAAACTGCTGCAGCTGCAAACAAAGTCCAATTTGCTGCAAACTGATGGTCAAGAAACATCTGCATACCAAGGGCTAGTGTTCTTTTTTGTGGTGACTGTATAAAGATTGAGGCAATTACATATTCGCTATAAGCCGCAATAAACGAGAATAAAGAGATTACTGTAATTTGCGGTAATGCCAAAGGTAAGATGATCTTTATAAAGACTCTAAAATGTCCCGCACCATCTAAGAAAGCTGATTCATCTAGCTCTTTGGGAACAGTATCTATATATGATTTTAATAACCAGATGTTAAAGGCACTTCCTCCAGATAAGACTAAAATTAATGCTATAGAACTATCAACCAAGCCAAATCTATACACTAATGTGTAGTATCCTGCAACCGCCATGCTACTAGGGAAAACTTGCAGCAAAATCAAACTCATTAATCCTCGCTTTCTTCCAACAAAGCGCATCCTAGAAAAGGCATATGCAGCAGTTGCTGTCAAGATTATTTGGACAATGGTTACGGCAAAACTAATCTTTAAAGTATTTATTACCCAGGTTATAAAGTCTGTTTTTTGCAACAACTTAGCATAATTACTTAGTGTTAGACTTTTGGGAAAGAGAGATTTCATAAAGAAACTTTCCCCTTTAGCAAATGAAGCCATCAAGATCCATACAGCAGGATATAAGGTTAGGATTATTGCAAACCATATTACCACCCTACTTACGTTCAATCTTACTCTTTCCGTACGAGATAATCTAGGTCGATCGTTATTTGCCGAACTGGTCAAAAACATCGAAAATCACTCCTTGAAAGAACCGGATAAATTTATATTAATCAAAGTTAGTGTACCGACGATTATAAAAATAAACACACTCAAAGTAGCAGATAGCTCATACCTATAAGAAGCAGTTGTCATCTTATAAACAGTACTTGCCAGAATATCAGTGCTTCCGGCAAATTGAGAGCCTACTCGAGGTGGCCCACCTCCTGTGATCATATAAATATTGCCAAAGTTATTAAAGTTAAAGGCAAATGTAGAAACTACTAACGGAATAGAAACCCTCACGATTAAAGGAAAAGTAATTAACTTAAAGCAATCCCAGCGTGATGCACCATCTACTTTTGCCGCCTCGTAGTAAGTTGGCGATATGGATTGTAAACCGCCTAGACAGACATTCAGCATATAGGGAAATCCTAGCCACAAATTAACGATTATGATACCTACCTTTGCCCAAAAAGGCGTACTAAGCCAGGGTATTCCTTCTGAAATTCCTAAAGCGCGCAAAAGATTATTAATTCCTCCATATTGCTCATTGAGTAATCCTTGCCAAGATAAAATGGCGATAGTGGAAGGAAGTGCCCAAGGTATAATTAAAAGTGATCTATAAATTTTAGACTCTTTCATGTTAGGATTATTCAAAAGAATAGCCAATCCTAAACCAAGAATATAACAACCTATTGTACTAACAAGCGCAAAAGTCAATGTCCAGGTAAAGACGGGGAGGAGTACATTGCGTAAACTACCACTTATGACACTTATATAATTTTTAAAACCAACAAAATCATACTGATCTAAGTGATATAAATTGTAATTAGTAAAAGATATATAGACAGTGTAGATAATTGGTAAGAAGGTAAAGAGCAATATTGAAATTAGTGCCGGTGTTAAAAAGGCATAAGCTTGCTTTTGGCTCTTTTTACGGTACATTTATATACTCCTTCCACAAGTCATAGAGCAAGAGAACATCACCTCTAGCACAAATATAAACTTATTAAATTGAGGTGATAGAGGTGATATTACTCTAACTTCGAGTCATAAACTCTGAATTATCTGCTTAATATTTAGCGTCCTGAGTGCATTAGTTCAATACTTTCTTCGAGTTGACTAGAAATATATTTTCCAGCTTCTTCAGGGGAAATAACGCCTCTGAATAACAGCTTCATGTTGTCTTCGAAAATTCCCCACAGATGACCAATTTCAGCTACACCTGGAAGAGGTTCGCCGTTGGCAATTTGTGCGGTAAAAGCTTCTGTGTTAGCATCAAAATCTATATTCTGCTGACCTACAAGACTAGCTGGAATTCTTCCACCTACTTTATACATCTCTTCTGCCGAGTTTTCCATCAAATACTTCACAAAATCCCAGGCATATTCTTGCTTTTGCGATTTAGAACTGACAAAGCCTAATTGCGTTCCTACAGGTGTAACAAATTCCCGTCCATTTAAGGTCGGTAGTGGTGAAACGGCAAAGGGTACTTCTACTGCATTAAATCCAGCAATATCCCAAGGTCCACCAATATAAAAGGCAGATTCGCCATTTTGGAACATACTTCGAGCTATATCAGTACTCATATCTGCTGAAACAAAACCATGAACCTGAGCTAAGTCACTAAGGTATGCATAAGCCTTTACTGCATTTTCGTTTCCTAAACCAATGTCGCCTACATCGTAAGCTCCATCTTGGTAATTAAAGATATAACTATCAAAGGCTCTGAAAAATCCTAAGTCATAATAAATACTTGTAGCTTCAAAGGTGAGACCGCCATTTGCTTTTGCTGCCTCTATTAGTTCATCCCACGTCTTCGGGGGAGTCGTAATCTTATCTGTGTTATAAAATAAACCTATCGTCTCAACAGCAATAGGCAGACCATATCTTTTTCCACCTACAAAACAAGCTTGTACCGCGGAACCTACATAATCATCATTAGAAAATACAGCTTCTGGAATTTCCTGAACTAATCCAGCTTCAACAAAACCAGCTAACTGATCATTGGGCACTCCATATATCACATCAGGTCCATCTGCCCTGCGCGTAGCCTGTGCAAGCTGTTGTACCTCAGGTCCCTCTTGATAAACGCGAACCTTTACTCCTGTTTCCTTTGCCCACGCTTCACCATACTGGCGTAACAGATCTACTTCTGCCTCTAGTCTCGTCCACATTGTAATGAATTCTGGTTTTGCCGCAAAAGCAGTGCCTGCAGGAAGAACAAGCATGGAAAACATGGCGACTACTAACCCGAACACGACAACTTGCCAAGATTGCTTTATCAATTTCATTAGATAACCCTCCGCTTCATTAATGTTTGTTTGTAGCTATAAAAAACTATCCGTTAAATTTTCTAATTGCCTCTAAAGCTGGTAAAGCAACACCTTCAAAATCAAATAACGCCAAGTTAGCCCATGCATTTTCACCTGAACAGTCATCTTTAATATATTCTTTTCCGATTTCACTTGCCCAGAAGGATTTTGGTGTAGGAACCCAACCAGGCTCCCAGTAAAAGAATCCTAAACCTCGTTCACCTCCTACTTCTTTAATTACTTTCATTAAATCGTTCATAAAATGGGCTTGTCCTTCTGGAGACACCTCATAAGGTACCTTTTCAGCTAATTCATCGCTAAAAATAGCTGCCTCAGAACCGTATTCTTTAGTTGTAAAACCATAGGCCGTTTCTGCAACAATAACATCTTTATTATAAGTTTTGCTTATGTCATTTAAATTGTAGGACAAATCTTCTAAAGTACCATGCCAAAATGGATAATACGATAATCCAATAACATCAAAATCAAGTTCATATGGTAAAATGCTATCAAACCATCGGCGGTATAAAGCGTTATTTCCGCCATCATCTAAATGAAGCATTATTTTTATTTCTTTACTTACATCTTTAGTAGCTTGTATACCTGCGTTTAGCAAATGAGCCATATTTTCTACATTAGAAAGCTTTCCTATAGGCCAAAGCAAACCATTTGTTATTTCATTTCCTATTTGAACCATATTAGGCATGAGATTTTCTTTTTTCAAATTGTTAATAGTTTCATACGTATATTGATATACTGCTTCGCCGAGCTCCTCCCACCCCATGTTGACCCACGATTTCGGTGGAATTTGCTTGCCAGGATCAGCCCAGAAATCGCTGTAGTGAAAGTCCAGGAAAAAGTCCATTCCTTTTTCCACTACTCTTTTAGCTAAATCTCGAGTTGTGTTATAATCATTGGTTCCTCCACCGTAGGGATTCATCTCGACATCATAAGGATGATTCCAGATACGTAGTCTAATTGCATTTACATCATATTCTTTTAAAATGTCTAGGCAATCCTTTTTAACCCTTTGTGCAGTATAATAGGCTACTCCGAGATCCTCCAATTCTTTTAGCATTGAAATATCCATTCCTTTAATAAAATCCACGATTACCACCCCTTAATAGTTTTACTTTATTTAATTTGTTCCATTTTTCTTTCCTCTTTTGTGTGCCCAATTAAAGGCCGAACAGAGTCGCGTACAGTTAGTTGAACAGGCAAGGAAAGAAATGACGGAGGCTCTCCTCCTTGAATTTTAGTAACTAAATAATTAGCCATAAATTCGCCCTGCTCTTTCCGAGGTATTCTTATAGTTGTTAGGGGAGGAT